>NZ_JBHVET010000025.1:0-27859 GCF_042802135.1 Kitasatospora sp. NPDC057512 | reverse complement strand
CTTCGCCGCCGTCGAGCTCCTCCCCGGCGACGCCGCCGGGGCGACCTCCGACCGCGGCGTCACCGCCGCCGACCTTGCCGCCCGCCGCACCGCCCTCGGGCTCGACCGCCCGGTCGCGGAACGCTTCTGGGACTGGATGACCGGCCTGCCCACCGGCGACCTCGGCACCACCGCGCGCGGCCAGCACGTCACCGACGTCCTCGCCGGCCCCTTCCCCAACACCCTGCTGCTCGGCACCCTGGCCCTCGCCCTGAGCACCATCGGCGCCCTCGCCCTGGGCAGTTGGGCCGCGCTGCGCCCCGGCGGGCGCACCGACCGGGCCATCGACGCGCTCTCCACCGCCGCGTTCGCCCTGCCGGAGTTCGTCGTCTCCGTCGCCCTGCTGCTCCTGCTGTCCCAGTGGACCGGCTGGCTGCCCGCCGTCACCCTCACCGGCCCCGACGGCGCCCCCGAATCGTGGACGATGCTCGTCCTGCCGCTGCTCTCCCTGGCCGTCCCCCAGATCGGCTGGAACACCCGCATCGTGCGCGGCGCCCTCGCCGACCAGGCCGCGCTGCCGCACGTCCAGGCCGCCGTCCTCGACGGGCTGCCGCGCCGGCGCGTCCTCGGCCACCACATGCTCCCCGGCGCGCTGCCCGCCATCGCCGTCGGCATCGCCACCTCCGCCGGCATGCTGCTGGGCGGCACCGTCGTCGTCGAGACCCTCTTCAACTACCCCGGCATCGGCGCCGTCCTGGCCGGAGCCATCACCGACCGCGACACCCCGCTCATCGCCGGAGTCGTGGCCGCGGCCGGCGCCGCCATCAGCCTGCTCCTGCTGCTGGCCGACCTCGTCCGCACCACCGCCCTCGGAGAGGAGCGCCGATGACCGCCGACGCCCCGACAGCAGCGGCCCCCGCGCCCGCGCCCGCCACCGCCCCCGCCACCAGGCGCACGGCGCGCGCGCTCGTCCGCGCCGTCCCTGCGCTGCTCCTCGTCGTCCTCGCCCTCGCCGGGCCGTTCCTGGCGCCCCACCCGATCGATACCCCGGTCACCTTCCCGTACGCCGGGGCCGGCGCCGACGCACCGCTCGGCGGCGACCAGCTCGGCCGCGACGTCCTCAGCCGCCTGCTGACCGGCGGCGCGCCCCTGATCGCCACCGCCCTGGCCATCGCCGGCGTCGTCACCGCGGCCGCCACCGCCCTCGGCATCCTCGCCGCCCTGCGGCCCCGGCTGGGCCGGTGGATCGAACGCCTCGCCGACCTGACGATCCTCCTTCCCTCCGTCCTCGCCATCATGCTCATCGCCCTGGCCTGGCCCGCCGGGGGACGCCTGGCCGTCGCGGCCGCCGCCGTCCTCCTGGGCATCCCGTACGCGGTGCGCATCGTCGCCGCCGCGGCCGCCCCCATCGCCGCCACCGGCTACATCGAGGCGGCGGCCGCGGGCGGCGAACGGCTGGGACACCTGATGCTCCGCGAGGTCCTGCCCAACCTGCGCTCCACCCTGCTCGCGCTGTTCGGCCTGCGCTTCGTCGAAGGCGTCTACATCGTCTCCGTCGCCGCGTTCCTCCAACTCGGCCCCCAACCACCCGAAGCCGACTGGGCGCTGATGATCCGCGAGAACGCCGCGGGCATCACCCTCAACCCCTGGGCGGTCGGCGCGCCCTGCCTGGCCATCGGCCTGCTCGCCATCAGCGTCAACCTCGCCGCCGAAGCCCTCGCCCCGGCCCGGCCCACCCCGGAGACCCCGCTGTGAGCACCCCCGCTGTGAACACCCCCGCTGTGAACACCCCCGCCGTGCGCATCCCCGCCCCGGCCGCCCGCGCCACCGGCCTGACCGTCATGCTCGGGGACACGCCCCTGCTCACCGACGCCGACCTCGCCCTCGTCCCGGGCCGCGTCCACGCCATCACCGGCCCCTCCGGCGCCGGCAAGACCACCCTGCTGCGCGCCCTCGTCGGAGCGCTCCCGCCCGGCGCCCGCGTCAGCGCCGGAACCGTCGACGTCCTCGGCCGGGACATCCTCGCCCTGCCGCCCGAGGAACTGCGCCGCCTCCGCCGCCACCGGCTCGCCTTCGTCGGCCAGGACCCCGGCTCGGGCCTCAACCCGAGGATGCGCGTCGAGCGCCTCGTCACCGAGACCGCCGCCGACCGCCGCGGCACCTCCGTACCCGAACTGCTGCGCACCGTCCGCCTGCCCGCCGACGAGCGCCTCGAACACCGCCGCACCGCGGGGCTGTCCGGCGGCCAGCAGCGGCGGGTCGCCCTCGCCCGGGCCCTCGCCCGTCGGCCGGAGATCCTCCTGCTCGACGAACCCACCGCCGGTCTCGACGCCGCCCTGCGCGACGACATCGCCGAACTGCTGCGCTCCATCGCCGAGCGCGAGGGCATCGCCGTCGCCTTCACCAGCCACGACCCCGACTTCGTGGCCCGCTGCGCCGACGAGGCCCTCGCCCTGTGGCCCGCGCAGGCCCCGCCGTCCCCGCCGTCCCCGCCGTCCGCGCCGTCCCCGCCGTCCGCGTCGGCCCGCCCGGTGACGGTGGTGGCCGAGAGCGGGCCCCGGCCCACCGAGGGCGGCGGCCCCGTGCTGAGCGTGCGGGCGCTCGGCGCCCACGCGGGCAGCGGCCGCACCCGGCGCACCGTCCTCGCGGACGTCGACCTCGACCTGACCCCGGGCACCCTCACCGGAATCGTCGGCTCGTCAGGCTGCGGCAAGACCACCCTGGTCCGCACCCTCGCCGGACTCCACACGCCCGACACCGGCACCCTCACGCTCCACGACCGGCCGCTGGCCGCCTCCTACCGGCGCCGCACCCGCGACCAGCGCCGCCGCATCCAGCTCGTCCCGCAGAACCCCCTGGGCGCACTCAACCCGGCCCGTACCGTCGGCGCCACCCTCACCCGGCCGCTGACGCTGCACTTCGCCCTGCCTGCCGCCCGGTGCGAGCAGCGCGTCGCCGAACTGCTCGACGCCGTCGGCCTGCCCGCGCACTACGCGGCCCGCCACCCCCACGAGCTCTCCGGCGGGCAGCGCCAGCGGGTCTCCCTGGCCCGCGCGCTGGCCGCCGAACCCGACGTGCTGCTCTGCGACGAGGTCACCTCGGCCCTCGACGCCGACACCGCCGCCGCGCTCATGGACCTCCTCGACGGCCTGCGGACCGGTCGGGGCCTGGCGGTGGTCCTGGTCAGCCACGACCTTCCGCTGGTCACCGGCCGCGCCGACCAGGTCCTGCCCCTCGGGGGGCCGCTGCCCGCACCGCCGGTCGGCAAACAGCCCGCGGGCAGCGTGCGCTGACCCGGCGCCGGTCACGGCGCCCCGTTCACCGGCCGCGCGCGGCCCTCTCGGGGCTCGCGGCGCCGTCCTGCTCGACGACCCACCTCCGGCGCTGTCCGCCGGTCAGCACCCAGCGGGGGCCCGGCCACGCGGGCGTACGGCGTCCCGCGCCGCGGCCGGCCGCCGCGCACACCCGCCGCAGCAGGGAGTTGAGCTCGGCGCGCTGGCCCTTCGTCAACGGGGCGAGCAGGTCCTCCTGGACGGCGGAGGCGTCCTCGTGCAGCACGTCCAGCGCCGCCTGCCCGGCCGGGGTGATCGTCAGCACCTCCTGCCGTCCGCCGATGTGGACGACCATGGAGTGCACCAGGCCCGCCGACAGCAGGTCGTCCAGTGCCTGGGCGGCGTCGGTCCCGGTCGCGGCGGCGCGCTCGACGAGGTCGTGGCGCCCGTGCGGCCCCAGCTGGGCGAGTGCGGACAGCAGCGTCTGGTGGGCGCGGCCCATCCCGCGCGAGTCGAGGCGCCCGGCCAGCAGGCCGTCGACCGCCCGGCCGGCCGTCGACAGGAGGTAGACGGTCTGTTCGAAGGGGCTCGTCGACCCCGTCCTCCCGTCGTACACACCAGGTCCAATCGTCCGGGAAGGCCACCGTGCCGGCGGCGCCCGCAGGGGAGTACCGGGCCCCGGGACCGGGTGGACACGGTCTCCGATCGCCGACGGACGGCTGACCGTCGACGGACGACGGCGGCACGGCCCGCGCGGGCAAGCCGAGGCTCACCATACCCGGGCCCGAACAGTTGGTCTACATCGATGTCGTCAAACGGTGCCGTGCGCCAGCAGGGCCCGGGCGGCGTACTCGACGTACTCGTGCAGCCCGTAGGCCAGGCCCACGCCGAGCAGGGCCGCGACCGCGACGGTCGCGAGCAGGGCGACGGCGGCCCGCGCGCGCTGCCCGGTCGGTCGGGCGGGCGCGGGGCCCAGGAGCGCCTGGACGCGCTGGGGCACCGGCCCGGAGCTCACCGACAGCAGCGGCCCCGGGACCGGGCGGGCGGACGGCGATCCGGCCAGGGCGGCCCGGGCGATGGCGGTCGCGGCGGTGCGCCGGTCGGCGACCGCGCGGGCGGCCTGCTCGTCGGCCCACCGCTCCAGGTGGTAGTCGAGGTCGCTACCCAGCCGGCCCAGCGCGGGGTGGACGGCGGCGGCGAGGTCGACAGCGGCCGAGAGCAGGTGGTGGCGGCCCCTCAGGTGGGCGCGCTCGTGGGCGAGCAGCACCGCCCGCTCCGTCGGCCCCAGCGCGCGGAGCATGCCGGCCGAGACGACGACCCGGCCGGGGCGCCCCCGGTGGGCGGGCAGGGCGAAGGCCTCCGCGTCCTCGCCCGCGACCACGAGCAGGTCGCCGTCGCTCGTCGCGCCGTCGGTCAGGTCCCAGGCGCGGGCGAGCAGCGCGCGCTGCCTCCGCCACCGCCGCCCCAGCCGTACGGCCTGGACGGCCAGCAGCACGCCGGCGGCGCCGGACACCGGCAGCACGGCGGGCCACCGGGCGAGGACGCGGGACAGCGGCAGGTGCTCCAGGCCCGCCAGGAACGGGACGTGGAACAGGCCGACGAGGGCCGCGACGGTGCCGCCCGCCAGCAGGACGGCCGCGCCGGCGAGGGTGAACGAGGCCTCGCGCGGCGGAAGCAGGACCGCCAGGCGGCGGGCCGCCGGCACCGCGGCCCAGGGGACCAGCAGGGCCAGGGCGACGAGCACCAGGACCAGGCTCATGCGTCGTCCTTGCGTTCGGTGGCGGCTTCCGCCGTGGCCTCGCCCTCCGGCCGGGCGTCGAGGAGCAGGCGGCGCAGGACGTCCTCGTCGTCCTCGGAGAGTGAGGAGACGAACCGCTTCAGCACCAGGTCGCGCTGGGGCTCCTTCTCCAGCTCCCGGCGCATCCGCCCGGCGGCCAGTCCGGCGGCGTCCTCCACGGGGGCGTAGGCGAAGGACCGCCCGGGGCGGCTGCGGACCAGGGTGCCCTTCTCGTGCAGGCGGGTGAGGATCGTCGCCACGGTGGTGCGGGCCAGCCCCTGGTCGAGGGTCTCCTTGACCTGCTGGGCGGTCAGCGGCTCGCCGGCCGCCCACAGCACCGCCAGCACGTCCGCGACCAGCTCCCCGTGCGGACGTCTGGCGTCCCGACCGCCACCCAGCATCTCCACTCCCGTTCTCGCGGCTCTCCGGCGGGCACACCGGAACGGGCCGTGCGACGCCGGGGTCCGTGCTCCGCGCCGCCGCTGCCCGCGCCGAGGGCGACGCGCCCGCGATGTTAGGTGTGCCTCAGCTAACTTTACGGGCCGCTGACACCGCGCTGCCCGGAGGACCGCCTTCGACGGTCCTCCGGGGTCGAGCGACTGCGCTCCGACCGCCGCCCCTCGGCGGGCTGACGTCCGTCGGCGGCGGAAACGGTGGAGCGGGTGGTTGGAGCCGCGGGCCCCGGCCGCCCGTCCGCCGGTGGGGTCAGTCGGGGCCGGTGGTGAGGAGGAGGTCGCTGACGCGGTCGGGGCCGGAGGCGACGGTGACCCGGTAGAGGCCCGGGCGGGGGAGGGTGACGGCGGCGACCAGGGTCGCGTCGCTGAGGAGCAGTCGGGGCGTGGCGACGGTCGCCCCGGTGGCCTCGTCGGTGATGCGGCAGACGGCGTCGCCCGGTGACGCGCCGTGCACCATGAGCGGCCAGGGCTGGCCCGGGGCGGTCGTCTCGGGGAGGGACAGGCCGAGGCCCGGGCGCTGGAGGGCGTCGGTGACCGGGCGGGGCCGGACGGCGGCCGGCCGCCGCCCGGTGAGGACGGACCGGACGAGCTCCAGGACCCGCGGATCGGAGCAGAGGGTGCCGTGCCGGCCGGACACGAACAGCACGGCGTTCGAGGCGGAGGGCGCGGCGGCGTCGCGCGGGACGAGGCCGTCCCCGCCACGGTCCCAGCGGACGACCTCACCGGTATCGCTCCGGTACGGGCGGCCGTCGTCGTGGGTGCGCGGTGCCGTCAGCACCGGTTCGAGGCCGTCCCCGGCCAACCGTAGCCCCTGGACGGTCGGTTGGCCGATGCCGACCACGGCGCGGGTGCGCGGGAGGAAGGCCGCGCGGGACTCCGCCGCCCGTGCCGCCATGGCGGCGGCGGCGAGCTCCGGGTCGCCGCCGAGGTGGAGGACGTCGTCGAGGTGCAGCCGGCGCAGCCCGTCGTCGGTCTCGACGCAGCGGAAGGTCGGCAGCAGGTCGTACACCCCCGGCAGGGTGGCGGCCGGCCCGGACAGTGGGCGCGGCAGGAACCGTCGGCGGCCGCCCAGCATCCCGGCGACCGCGGGGGTGCCGTGGAAGGGCGTGGCGATGGTGAGCAGGTCGCGGGTGAGCGCCGCCAGCCGGGAGTCGGCCGCCAGCGCCGCCCGGGCGACGAGCCCGCCGGTGGAGTGGGCGACGAAGACCAGCCGGGGCTCCTCGTCGGACGCCCCCGCCCGGCGGCGGTGCGGGCTCACGCGCCAGTCCGCCAGGTGGCGGTGGGCGGCCCCGGCCAGCAGCCGCGCGTTCACCTCGGCGGAGAGCCGCCAGTCGTAGGGGAACGGCAGAACCGCGTCCTCGTGGAGGACGGTGGCGTGCAGGGCGTCCAGCAGGGGTTGGTAGGTCTCCAGGCCGCCGAGCGTCGAGAGCCAGGCCGGGGCGCGCAGCAGGCCGTCGGGGCGCAGTCGGCCGGTCGCCCCCGCCCGCTCGTCGGGGGTGACGCGCAGCGAGGAGTCGTCGGTGAGGCTCAGCCGGAGGAGGGTGGTGGGTCTGAGGTCGCCCCAGACGCGCCGGCCGGTCTCGGTGTCGAGGAGTGAACTGCCCATGTGGCCGGGGAGGAGGACGACGGCGTCGTGGGTGACGTCGCGGGCGGGGGCGGAGGGCGCGGCGAAGTCCACCTCGTGCCGGAGGTTCTGCACCACCGCGTCGTTCAGGGCCTCGGCGTACTTGCCTCCTTCGCCGATGTAGGTGTGGACGGCGTCGCCGAAGTCCACGCTGGTGGCGGCGGGTTCGGGGTCGGCGGTGTCGGTCGCGGGGAGCGGGACGTCGATGCCGGTGGTCCGGATGAAGTCCTGGAGCTCCTCCGCGGTGAGGGCCTCACGGAGGGCGGCGGTCCCTCCGTCGGAGAGGTCGACGCCGGAATTCTGGGCGGTATAGGCGACCAATTCGGGCGCATCGTCGCCGAGTTCGGTGGCGATGATGCGGATGAGTTCAGGGTTTCGAGTGATGTCGTGCGGGTTCAGATCACTGACGAGCGAGAGTGTACGAGTACGGAGCTGTCGGGCGTCAGGTGAGTCGAGAGAGCCGCCTTTTCTGTGCAGGCCCAGGAGGGCTGCCATGATCCCGAGGGTGATCACCGTGTCCTGAAGGTCCTCTGCCGCGAGCAGGGCCCGGTTGAGCAGGTCGTGGGCGGAGCCGAAGTCCCCACGGCTCGCGGCGCCTTGGGAACGCAGGATGAACAGGACCGAGGTGGTGGTCGGGTCGGGCTCGGTGGCGAGCATGAGGTCGGCCAGGGTATCCACCTCGTCCCAACGGTGCAGGGCGGCCAGGGCCTTGATGCGCAACGCGGAGGCCTGGACATGAGGTCGTTCCCGGAGGAGTGCCAACACCTCCTCCGGGCGGTCGTCCACGAGGAACTGGTCTCCGGCGCGCCTTGCCTGCCGGGCCCAGGTCTCGTCGTCGGCCTGCGCCCGGAGTTCGGCGGGGGCGATGTTCCCCAGCTGCTCGGCGAGGTAGACCCGCGAGCGGGGCGGCAGCTCCTCGTCGGCCTCCTCCAGCAGCCGGCCCGCCTCCTCCTCCCACCGGGCGTCGAGGGTCGCGGTCGGCTCGCCCAGGGCCAGCCGGTGGTACAGCTCCTCGACCCGGTCGCCGTCGTTCTCGTAGTGGGCGACCGCCCGGCGGTGGATCAGCTCCACGACCTCGGCGTGGTCGCGACGGAGCAGTGGCAGCATGACGGCGCGGACGTCGGTCCGGTGGCGGACCGCGTCCTGGCCCGGCACCTCCTCGACGAGGGAGACCTCGTCCCGGAAGCGGTCGAAGAGGTCCCACGCGCGCTCCTCGTCCACGGCGCCGAGTCCGCACGGCTCGGCCAGGACGTGGCGGATGACCTCCGGCGTGACCTTCCGGACGATCAGGCCGGGGCTGGCGATGCGGCGCAGGTCGTGGTCCTCCAGGTGGTCGAGGATGCGCCGGTACAGCACGCCCTGGACGGTCTCGGCCTCCAGCTTCCGCCGGAGCTGGTGGTGCAGCGCCGGGTCCCGCAGGGCGTCGGCCTCGCGGCGGAGCAGGGCGGCGGCCAGCTTGAGGTTGAGCGGGCTCCGGCCGACGGTGTCGGTGACCAGGTCGAGTTCCTCGTCGGTGCGCCCGGCGAGTTCGGCGACCTGGCGGCGCAGGTAGCGGCGGGCCGTCGGCGGGTCGAAGCCTTCCAGCGGGAGGGACCGGAAGCGGGGGTCGTCGACGGGCGCGCGGCCGGCGGCGATCACGCGCAGGTTCGGGCAGCTCCACCGCAGGTCGTCCAGGGCGTGCAGCAGGCGGCGCAGGGCGTACTGGCCGCGCCGCTGCACCCGCTCGAAGGTGTCGAGGACGAGCAGCGGCGCCCGGCCGCCGTGGTCGGCCCCGAAGGCCGCCAGGAAGACGCCGACCTGGTGGAGCAGCACGTCGGTGTCGTGGCGGCCTGAGGTCCGGCGCCCGGAGGAGGAGCTGCGGTCCCGCTCCGACCGGAGGTCGGCGGCGACGGTGCGGCGGAGGGAGGCCTCCAGGGCGTCGGCCCGCTCGCGCATGGCCGGTGCCAGCAGGGCGACCTGGCGGACGGCCTCGACCAGGACGGTGAGCGGGCGTTCCGGCGCCAGCTCGGGACGCTCGAAGGTGAGGTAGACGTGGGCGACGGGGGCCGGTCCGGCGCGGTCCAGGAGGAAGCGCGACAGCAGCGTGGACTTGCCGACCCCGCCCGGCCCGTGCACCAGGAGCCAGGGGGAGTAGCCGCTCCTGGCGTCCGTGTAGGCGGCCAGCGTGCCGAGTTCGAACTCCCGTCCGGTGAAGCTCTCGTCGGCGAGCGCCTGGAGCGGCTGCAGCAGCCGGGCCCGCTTGAGGTGGTGCTGCACCTCGTCGGCGGACGGCAGTTCCAGTCCGCGGTCGGCGAGGGCGGCCCGGGCGCGGGGGGCGTCGCGGAACCAGCCGACCACGGTGAGGGCCGCGTACAGCTCGTCGAAGTCCTGTTCCTCCAGCGGCGGGGTCCGTGCGGCGAGGAACCGTTCGGCCCAGTCGCGTGCGGCGTCGCCCTCCGTACGGGGCGCGGTGGTGAGGGTGGCCAGCAGGCGTTCCGGGCGGCCCAGGGTCTCGATGGTGTGGGTGCGGACCTCGGGGGCGAGCCGCCAGCGGCGGCCGTCCCGGGTGGTGACCCGTTCGCAGTCCTGGAGGAGGAAGTCCCGCAGGGAGGCGTCGGGTTCGGCCGGGTCCGCGCCCGGCGTGGTCGCCGCCAGGCTCTCGGCGGTGAACGCGCCCAGCAGGACGGTCCGTTCGCGGTAGTCGGAGTCGGCGTCGGGCATCGTGAGAGTCTCGGTCACCGTCGTCAACATCCCTGGTAGAGGCTTCGGCCGAGGCCGGCAGCCGTGTGCTGGATCGCGGCGGTCAGGGGCAGCGGGCCGTCGGGGAGGCAGCCGTCGTGGCCGGTCTCGCTCAGCACCTTGGCGGCGAGGCCGCGGGCGGTGTCGGCGTCGATCGGGCGGCCGGCCTCCGCCGCGACCGTCCGGAAGAAGTCGTGGAGGTCCTCGATGCCGATCGGGCCCAGCTGTTCCCTGGCCGTGTACCCCGCGACGTCCGGCGGCAGCCAGCCGTCGTAGGCGAGCAGGACGATCCGCAGCCGGTCCGCCATCTCCTCCTCGACCACCGCCTGCACCAGCCGGACGACCGCGCGCAGGGCGGGTTCGGTGAAGCGGACGGACTCCGAGTCGTCGAAGACGAGCCAGTGCCGGGGCTGCGCCGGGACGAACCGCCGCTCCTCCCGCATCCGGCCCCTGAGTTGGCTGACCAGCCGGTCCGCCTGCTGGTCCTCGGAGGAGTGGTGGTCGATCTCCACGCTCCACTCGCGGAACTCGTCGTTGAGGAACCCGGTGAGTTCGGCCACCCGGACCGGCTCGGTGTACTCGCTCATCCGGATCCGGCACGGGTGGATCCCCTGGCTCGCGAGCACGTGGTGGATGAGGAACCAGGTGAAGGTCCGTCCGGTGCGCGGACCGCCTTCGACGGTGAGCACGCGGTGGCCGCGGTCGAGGACCATCTCCCGAAGCCGGGAGCGGAGGGACTTCCGGTCGAAGAAGGCGCGCTGCCGGTCGTTGATCAGCCCGTGGCCGAACGGGTCGGTGGCCTGTTCGGCGGGTTGCAACGTGCGCTGCTCGGCGAGCAGGTACGCGAACACCGGTGTGGCGGCACGGGAGTTCGGGTCCTCAGCGACGACCTCGACGAGCCTGCGCAGCCGTCCGGTCGCCGCGGCCTTCTCGACGATGTCCGGCCAGACGTCGAGCATCGCCCCCTGCCAGGCGATCTCGGCCTCGGCGATGCCGGCGCGGGCGACGATCTGCCGGGCCGGCTGCGGGAGGCCGTAGGTGTACATGAGGGCCCTGAGCAGCTCCGCGGCTCTGGGGTCCTCGTTCGGGAACGCGCGCAGGTCCAGCAGTGCCACCGGCTCACCTCACCCCGGCGGCGGCCAGGCCCTCGGCCACCCGCTCGATCCGGAGTCCCTCGTTGCGGAACTCCGAGGCGCTGAGCCGGTCCCCGATCCGGACGTGGCGCCGGTGCAGGGCGACCAGCCGCCAGCGCTCGTCGAAGACGGGGGAGCCGGAGGAGCCGTACTCGGTGTCCGTCCAGTACTGCACGACCTGCTCGTCCACGTGCCGGACGACGTTGTGCCGGGCGGCGAGCTTCTTCACCAGTCCGTGCGGGTGCTGGATGATGCAGACCCGGTCGTCCTCGGCGACGGTGGCCCGGTCGGGGATCGGCACCACCAGGGCGTCCTCGGGCAGGGGCTCGGCGGCGCGGATCACGGCCCAGTCGTCCTCGGGCCGGCCGACGGCGGTGGCGGGGTCGCAGCGGACGGTGCGGTAGCGGAGCTCCCGTCCGTCGAGGTCCCGCTCGTAGCCGAACCAGGCCTCGACCGCCTCGGCGGGCCGGCCCCCGGAGTACAGGACGTGGTGGTTGGTCAGCAGGAGGTCGGGCCCGATCCGGAAGGCGGTGCCGTAACAGGCCCGGCCGTCGGCGTGGGTGACCAGCAGGCGGCAGACGGCGGTGGCGAGTTCGGCGCCGCGGCGCAGGAAGGCGACGTCCTGGAACCCGGAGGCGCGGAAGATCTGGCGTTCCTGCCCGTCCGGGTCCCGGAAGGCGGCCCAGGTGCCCGCCGGGAGCTCCGGTTCGGGGGCGGGGAGCACGGGCTGGGCGGCGAGCAGTTCGCGGACGCGGGCGGCGAGGGCCCGGTCGGGGCCCGCGGCGATCCGGTCGAGCAGCGGGCGGAGCTTCTCCTGTTTCCGGGCGACGGTGATGAGGTCGAACCAGACCAGGGACATCGGCTGGTCCCAGTTGACCTCGGCCGGGGGGATGCCCGTCTGCTGGGCCAGCTCCACCACCGGGTTGACCCGGAAGTGGACGGAGGCGAGCAGGTCGCGGAGTTCGACGGCACCGGGGTCGGTCCACCGGAAGGGGTAGCTGTCCAGGAAGTGGGTCGTTCGCGGTGCGGGGGTCGTCGTCGCCATGCCCTGTGTGCTCGCTCGTCGGAGAGGGGGGAGGGGTGCTGTCGGGAGGCCGCTGGTGGGCGGTTTACGGCTGGAACGCCCAGTACGCGCCGTCCTGGTGCGGGATCCGGGCCAGCCCGTAGCGCTGGGACGGCCGGTGGCCGTGGCGCAGCAGCCCGTACAGGTCGGAGAGGACGGAGCGGTGGTCGCCCGGGTAGGAGTGGCCCATGAGGCCGGTGTCGAGGCCGGAGACGTCGACGGTGTCCAGGCCGGGCGCGACCACCACGGCCGGTCCGGCCTGGCCCGCCCGGGGGTGTTCGGCGAGGAGGCGGGAGGCGGCGAGCGCGCGGTCGTTGGCGGAGACGTAGAGGGTGCAGCCGCGCGCCTGGCGGACGATCCGGGGCACGAGCTGGCGGAACACCTCGGCGTCGACGTCGGGCGCGGTGAAGACGACCTGCCCGAGCCGGCCCGCGCCCTCGGGGAGCGCGGTGGTGTCCAGGTCGGCCAGCGCGTCGAGGACCACCCGGTTGCCCATGCTGTGGGCGA
Organism: Kitasatospora sp. NPDC057512; assembly: GCF_042802135.1. Taxonomy (NCBI): domain Bacteria; kingdom Bacillati; phylum Actinomycetota; class Actinomycetes; order Kitasatosporales; family Streptomycetaceae; genus Kitasatospora; species Kitasatospora sp. NPDC057512. The sequence goes on along the minus strand of NZ_JBHVET010000025.1, from coordinate 15,331 downwards.
CGAGGTGCAGTTCGTCGACGCCGGTGTCCGTCAGCACGTGCCGCAGGAACTCCTGGAAGTACGGGACGGCCCGGCGGGCGGCGTTGCCGTCGGCCGCGTAGTCGGTGACGGAGGCCTTGGACGGCCAGCTGTACAGCATGGGGAGGCCGGTGAAGTTCAGGTCGTAGGCGATCTGGGCGGCGCGGACGGCGGCGTCGGCGAAGGAGACGTTGTAGCCGTGCACGAACACCAGTGCCGATCGGGGGGTTTCGCCGTCCCCGGGGAGGTGGTGGCCCCGGGCCCGCTCGGCGAACCCGGCGGCGGTGAGCGGGCTGACGTCGCCGAGCCGGGTGTCCCGGGCCGGGTCGGTGCGGAACCGCAGCCGCCACCAGCGGGGCTTCTCGACGGCGCCGATGCGGTGGTCGTCGGGGACGTTCACCAGGGCCTGCCCGTACGACAGTTGGCCGCGGTCGCCGCCGTAGGCCGCGCTGGTGCCGCCCCCGGGGGCCGGCGCGCGGTCGGTGGCGTAGAGGACGGGGACGAGCAGCGAGCGCAGCGCCGTGCCCCAGGAGGGCGGGGGAGCGTCCGGGCCGAAGCGCTCCTGGCCGTCGACCAGGGCGTCGAACTCGGCGACGAGGAGGTCGCCCAGCGGCGGGTACGCCTCGAAGGCGGCCGCCACCGCCTGGGCGGCCTCCTCGACGGGATCGACCCCGGCTGACGGCGTACGGTCGCGCGCGGCCTCCAGGGCGCGCAGCGCCACCAGGACCTCCGCCTCCAGGCGCTCGCGCTCGGCTTCGGACAGGCTGTCGGGCACCTTCGGCCAGACCCGGGCGACGGCCGGCTCCAGCACCTCCCACATGTCCACCATCGTCCCCCAGTCGGCTCGTTCACGACGGACCCGGTCAGGCGTGACAACGGGTGTCGAACCGGGTCGGTCGCATCATAGGTCCTGGACGGCCGCGCGCGGGCGGTTCGCGCAGGTCCGGTGCCGGACCGGGCCACTGTCACGAACACGTACCGGGACGGATCTGAGGAAGTATCAGAAATCGCAGCGCACCTGACGCTTGACAGGGCCGCGTGCTAGCTTCCGATCGTGTCCCCATCAACTCCGCTCCCGCTGGCCTTCGACACCGTCGGCCTCGAACCGCTCGACGAAGGCCGGTGGTTCGTCCCGGACACCTGGAACGACGTGGTGGTGCTGAGCGTGCGCGAGGCGCTGCCGCCCGCCCCCGTCTGGCTGGACGGGATCGAGGCGCTGCGGGTGACCCTGGCGCGCGGCCACGCCGCGGCCGGCGGATCGCTGCTGGAGGCGGCCGCGGTGTCGCTGGACGGTGTTCCGGCGCTCTACACCCTGGTGTCCGAACGGCTGCCCCACTCCAGCACCGGCTTCCGGTTCCGGGGCTCGTTCCTGCTCGCCAGGGCGACCGCCACCGCCGTGCTGACCGGCCAGTTCCAGGAGTGGGGCACGACCGGCATGCGCGAGTCCCTGGTGCGGCTCAAGCTCGACCCCGGGGGGAGGGACAGCGGCGGCCACCCGTACGACCCGGAGCTGCCGTACGAGCGCAGCCACGACGCCGACTGGGACCCGATGTTCCCGAGGCACGCCCTCTCGCTGGCCCGGGCCTGGGCCCGGACGGTGTGCCGGACCGCCGTGGTGGCGCCGGGGTTCGCCGCGCTGCCGCCCTACCGGGCCGCCTGAGGTGCCCGGACCGGCCGTCGAGGTGCCGGCGCCCTGGTCGGTCGGCGAGGTGGTCGCCGACCAGTACCGGGTGCTGCGGGTGCACACCGAGGGCGGCATGGGCGTGGTCTACCGGGTGCGGCACCTGGAGTGGGGCGTCGACCTGGCGGTGAAGTGCCCGCGCCCCGAACTGTTCGGCACGCCGGAGCAGCAGGAGCGGTTCGTCCGCGAGGCCGAGACCTGGGTGTCGCTCGGCCTGCACCCGCACGTCTGCGGCTGCCACTACGTCCGCGTCCTGGACGGGCTGCCCCGGGTCTTCGCCGAGTACCTGCCGGGTGGCAGCCTGCGGGAGTGGATCGACGACCGGCGGATCTACGCGGGCGGCCCCGCCGAGTCGACGGCCCGCATCCTGCGCCTGGCGGTGGAGACCGCCTGGGGGCTGCGGCACGCGCACGAACGCGGCCTGGTGCACCAGGACGTCAAGCCCGCCAACGTCCTGCTGGACCTGGACGGCACCGCCAAGGTCACCGACTTCGGGCTGGCCCAGGCGCGCGCCACGGGCGGCGGCGGGCGGGTGTCCGGCGGCGGGATGACCATGGCGTACGCCTCGCCCGAGCAGGCCAGGCGCGAGCCGCTGGACCACCGCACCGACCTCTACAGCTTCGCGGTGTCGGTGGTGGAGATGTTCACCGGCGAGGTGACCTGGCTGATGGGCCCGGTGGTCGGCGAGGCGTTGGCCTCCTACCGGTCGGGCGCCGGTCGGGGGCCCGGGTCGTACGGCCCGACCGGGCGTCCGGGAGCGGACGGCCCACCGCCGCTACCGGAGCCGGTCGCCGAGCTGCTGGCCCGCTGCCTGCGCGAGCGGCCCGCCGACCGGCCCGCCTCGATGGCCGAGGTGGCCGACGAACTCGCCGACATCCACCTTCGGTTGACGGGCCGGGCGATCGACGGCGGCCGGCCGCGCGAGGCCGAGCTGCGCGCCGACGAGCTCAACAACCGGGCCGTCTCGATGCTGGACCTGGGCCGCGCACCGGAGGCCGAAGCGGCCTTCGACGCGGCCCTGGCCGCCGACCCGCGCCACCCGGAGGCCACCTACAACTCCGGCCTGATGCGCTGGCGGCAGGGCGGCCTCACCGACGAGGACCTGATCGCCGCCCTGGACGCGACCAGGGCGGGCGACGGCGACGCCGCGCGGGTGGGGCCGCTGATCGACGCGGTGCAGCGCGAACGCGGTGCGGCCGGTCCCGGCCCCGGCGCCGAGCCGACCAGCTGGACCGTGCCCTGGTACGTGTACGAGCGCTGGACGGATTCGCCCTGGGATGGTGCCCGGACCCGGCGGTCGGCACCCGACATCGAGATCCGGCCCACCCCCGACGGGCGCCTGGCGCTCACGGCCTGCGACGGCGCCGTGAAGCTCTGGGAGGTGGCCACCGGCCGGTGCCTGCGGGAGCTGGACGAGCTTCGGCACTCGGTGGACCTCGACGCCGCCGGGCGGTGGGCGGTGGGCGTCGGCTCCGACGGCCTGGTCCGGCTCTTCGACCTCGGCGACGGCCGCTGCCTGCGGGTCTTCACCCCGTACTACCGGTCCGGCAGCACCACCGTCCGCCCGCTGCGGCTGCTCGCCGAGGCGGGCCTGGTGGTCGGGGGCACCAGCGACGGTACGGTCCTGGGCTGGGAGCTGACGACCGGCCGGGCCCGCTTCATCCTGGACGGCTTCTCGGGCGGCACCGTCGAGGCGACGGCAGACGGCCGGCTGCTGGTCTTCGACGGCCCCGAGGGAGTGCTCTCGGTCCGTGATCCGGGCGGCGCCCCGGAACGGACCCCGCTGCTGGAACGCCGCTACACGCACGAACCGTTCTGCCTCAGCCGGGACGGCCGCACGGTGGCCGCCGCCGTCGGCGACCGGGTCCGGGTGCACGGCCCGGGTCTCGACGCGGAGATCGGCGCCGGACACGGCGCCGGGCACCGCCTCGCCCTGAGCCCCGACGGACGGTTGCTGGCCGGCGGGGGCCTGGATGGGGCGGTCCGCCTCTGGGAGCCGGGCACCGGCCGGTGCCTGCGCACCTTCCGCGGACACCGGGGCCGCGTCGACGCCGTGGTGTTCCTGGACGACGGCAGGCACCTGCTCTCCGCCGGGCGGGACGGCACCGCCCGGCGCTGGCCGCTGCCCGAGCCCCGCCCGGCCGCGGCCCGGCTCAGCCGCCCCCGTCGGCACGCCGAACTGGACGACCTGAGCAGCCGGCTGGCCGCGCTGGTCGAGCGGGCCGGGCGCGAGCACGCGGCCGGCCGGTGCGCCGCCGCCCTCGACCTGCTCACCCGCGCCCGGGCCCTTCCCGGTCACGAGCGCGATCCCCGGGTGCTCACCGCCTGGCAGGAGCTGGCCCGCGACCGGCGGGTGGTCCGGACCGGACTGCGGGCGGCCTGGCCGGCCCGGGTGCTGTACGACGGCGCCTGGGGCGCGCCCGCCCTGGCACCGGACGGCCGGATAGCGGCGGTCCGGGTGTCCGGGGACATTCAGGTGGCCGATTCCGGGGGCATCCAGTTGGTCGATGTGGGGACCGGCGAGCGCGGGCCGCTGATCGAGGGCCTGTCGAGGGTGCACGGGAAGCTCGGATTCACCGGTGACGGTCAGACGGTGCTGTTCGCGGCCGGCGACGGGACCCTGGGCTCCTGGTCCGCGGCGACCGGTGCCCGCCTCACCTCGGCCCGGCTCGCCCTGGGCGCGGGGACCGCCTGGTTCAGCGCGGACGGGCGGCTCGTCCTGGCCCGCGGCGCCGACGACGGGATCCGGCTGTTCGAGACGGCCACCGGCGCCTGTCGCCAGACCCTGAAGGGCGACCACGGTCGGGGGCCCGACCTCTGGGGGCCCGCGCTCTGGCTCTCCCCCCACGGGAGCACCGCCGTCACCGCGGGCCCGAACCACTCCATCCGGCTCTGGGACGTCCCCGCCGGCCGCCGCCTGCGGGAGTTCCACGGCCACACCGCCGAGGTGACCGAGCTGCTGGTCGACGCCGACCGCGGACTGCTGCTCTCCGGCTGCGGCCAGGATCGCGCGATCCGGGTCTGGGACCTGCGCACCGGGGCCTGCCTGCGGGTCCTCGACGACCAGCCGGGCGGTACCGGGGCGCTCCGACCGAGCCCGGACGGGCGGTTCGTGCTCTCGCTCGGCAAGGATGACCTCGCGCTGCGGGTGTGGGAGCTCGGCACCGGCCGCTGCCTGCGGGTGCTGGCCGGTCGTCCGGCCGGATTCTCCGGGGTCGAGCCGGGCCCGGACGGCGGCTCGGCGGTGTGCGTCCGAAGTGACGGTTCCGTTCAACTCTGGCACTTGGACTGGGAACTGGCGATTCGTCAGGAATCATGACGGAAGCGCCGAGGAGAGAGGAGAGGCCATCGTGTGGTTCGGCCGTAAGCGCAACAAGAAGGCCTCCGCGAAGGCCGGGGGTGACCTGGCGCCGCTGACCCGGGCGATCATGGAGCTGAGCGGCGATCCGGGGCTGGACAGCCGGGACGCCCGGCAGGAGCGGCAGGCACGGTCCGGCGATGCCGACGCCCTGATCCGCCTGGGGGCCCGGCTGCTCGACGAGGGCCGTACCGCCGAGGCCGAGCAGCAGTTCCGCCGCGCCGCCGAGCTCGGCGAACCGCTGGCCATGCACAACCTGTCCGTGGTGCTGGGGAAGGCCGGCCGGGCCGCCGAGGCCGCGTCCTGGCAGCAGCGCGCCGCCGAGCTCGACTGCGCTCCCGCCATGGTCGGCGCGGGCTTCCGCGCCGTCGACGAGAACCGCCTGGCCGACGCCGAGCGGTGGTTCCGCGGAGCGGCGGAACAGGGCGAGGCCCAGGCCGCGTACATCCTGGGCGTGCTGCTGTCCGAGGCGGGCCGCACCGCCGAGGCGGAGAGGTGGCTGCGGGCCGCCGCCGACAAGAAGAACGCGGAGGCGATGTACTCGCTGGCGTACCTGGTGCAGGGGGCCGACCGCGAGCCCGAGGCCGAACTCTGGTACCGGCGGGCCGCCGACGAGGGCCACCCGCAGGCGATGAACAACCTGGGCACCATCCTGCGCCACAGCGACCGGGTGGCCGAGGCGGAGACGTGGTTCCGTCGCTCGGCCGAGGCGGGTGAGCCGATGGGCATGCTCAACCTCGGCGAACTGCTGGAGGCCGGCTCGCCCGAGCGGGCCGCCGAGTGGTACCGGCAGGCCGCCCGACTGGGATCGGCGAAGGCACGGAGTCACCTGGCGCGCATGGCGGTACAGGGCCCGGGGCGGCACGCATGAGCGAGGCCACCGTCGTCCTGCACCAGGTGCGCGGCCCTCGGGCCGGCAGCGAGTACGTCTTCACCGAGCGCACCACCTGCCTGCTCGGCCGGGCCGCCGAGTGCATGCCGCGGCTGCCGGACGACGAGCGCCACCGCACCGTCTCCCGGCACCACTGCCTGCTCGACATCAACCCGCCCGACATCCGGATCCGCGACTTCGGCAGCCTCAACGGGACGTACGTCAACGGGAGGAAGATCGGCCAGCGCGCCCGGCACCAGAGCCCGGAGGAGGGCGCGGCACTCGACCTCCCCGAGCACGACCTGGCCGACGGCGACGAGATCCGGATCGGCGACACCGTCTTCCGGGTCGGCCGGTCCGCCCCCACCCTGCGCCTGCGACCGGCCCGCTGCGCCGCCTGCGGCCGGGACACGGCGGGCGAGGCCGACGGCCGGGACGGCACCTACGTCTGCGCGACCTGCCGGGCCGAGCCCGGCATGGTGCTGCGGCAACTGCTCGCCCTGGCCCGCCAGGGCGGCGGGGCCGTCGCCTCGCTCGCCGACTACGAGCTGTCGACCCAGCTCGGCCGTGGCGGGATGGGCACCGTCCACCTGGCCCGCCACCGGGGGACCGGCCGGGAGGTGGCGCTGAAACTGATGCTGCCCAAGGTGGCGGCGAGCACGCGGGCGCGGGCCCTGTTCCTGCGCGAGGTCGCCGTCACCCGGACCCTGCACCACCCGAACATCGTCACCCTGCACGACGTCGGATTCGCCGGCGGCACCTTCTTCTTCACCCTCGAATACTGCCGTGACGGCAGCGTGGAGGACCTGCTGGGCCGGCGCGGCGGGCGACTGCCGGCGGACGAGGCCGTACCGCTCGCCCTTCAGGCGCTGGCGGGACTGGCCCACGCCCACGCGGCCGGCGTCGTGCACCGCGACCTCAGCCCGGGCAACCTGCTGCTCGACCGCGGGCCGGAGGGCGAACCGCTGGCGAAGGTGGCGGACTTCGGCCTGGCCAAGGCCTTCGACCAGGCGGGCCTGAGCGGCCTGACCCGCACCGGCACCACGGCCGGCAAGCCCTCCTGCATGCCCCGCCAACAGGTCGTCAACTTCCGCTACGCCACCCCGGAGGTCGATGTCTGGGGACTGGCCGCCTGCCTCTACAGGATGCTGACCGGCCGCTACCCCCGCCCCTTCCCGCCCGGCGCCGACCCGTGGCAGGTGGTCCTCCAGACCCCCGCCACCCCGCTGCGCGAGGCGGCCCCGCACCTCCCGCACCGCCTCGCCGAGGTGGTCGACCAGGCCCTCCGCGAGCAGCCGGCGATCGGCTTCCCGGACGCCGCCGCCTTCGCCGCCGCGCTCCGGGAGACGCTCTGAGCGGCGTCACCATCGCCGCCCGAGGAGGCCGCCGGGCGCGGGCTACCGCTCGTAGACCATCTCGGGGAAGCGCGGCGACGGGCCGTCCAGGAGGTGGTCGTCGTGGCCGCGCAGCCAGCGGTCGAAGAACGACGCGACGTACGAGCGGGTGGCCGGCACCGCGCGGTCCGGGGGAACGTCGCCGACGGCGTCGGTCAGGTCCGTTCCGCTGATCGCGCCCTGGCGGGCGAGCTGGGGCAGCAGGGACTGCGCGTCGGTGTAGGAGCCGTGGCGGGAGCCGGTGAGGGTCACGTCGGCGTGCCAGCCGGTGCTGTGCTGCCACAGGGCGTCCCAGCCGGGCTGCCGGTGGTAGCTGCCGGAGGCGGGGTCCTGGGTGCCCATGAGCAGGAAGGGCCGGGTGAGGCCGTCCTCGGCGGCGGTGGGCAGGGGCAGTCGGACTCCGGTACCGTCCGGGCCGGAGAAGTGCAGCTGGCCGTCGAGGTTGACGCCGGCCTTGAGGCGCGGATCGTCGTGCATGGTCTGGAGGGCCGCGGAGCCGCCCCCGGAGTGGCCGACCATGCCGATCCGGTCGAGGTCGAGGGAGGCGGCGAGGCCGGCCGGCAGCCGCTCGTCCTGGCGCAGCCCGGCGAGCCGGTCCAGGACGAAGCGGGTGTCGTCGACCCGGCTCTGCAGCATCCTGCGCAGCAGGGCGCCCACGTCGAGGTCGGGCTGGGCCAGCAGCGCGGGGAAGACGGAGGTGGCGAGGTCCCCGTCGGGGAAGGCGACTTCGGAGGCCTCGTAGGTGTGGTCGACGGTGACGACGACGTAGCCGCGCGAGGCGAGGTCCTCCACCAGGCCGGTGCCCCAGGTGCGCGGGTCGCCGAAGCCCGCCGAGTACAGCACGACGGGCCGCTTGCCGCCGGGGAGGGCGGGCGCGTCGGCGCGGGCGTGGGTGCGGATGCCCGCCCAGTCGGTGCGGCCGGCCTCGAAGCGGTAGTCGCTCTGGCCGACGCTCCCGGCGCTGCCGAAGTGCTCGGCGGCGGCGGGGACCATGTACGGCGCGCGGTCGTCGTCGGTGGCGGCCCGGGTGGTCGGGTACCAGAGGCTGATCATCAGCTTGCGGTGCTGCCCGGGCTTCCAGGGGTCGTCCCGGCGGTCGTCCGTGAGCCGCAGGGACGTCGTGCCGATCGGGTACGGCCCGGTGGGCCGCGGCAGCGACGCCCTGGCCTGCTGCCCGGTGCCCGGCCCCGGCGCCGCCACCGCGCCCGGTGCGCCGACCACGCCCGACGTCACCGTCGCCGCCAGCAGCACCGCCGCCACGGCCCGTCCTCGCCCGCTCATCGCCGTTCCTCCTCGTTCGGTTTCCGTCGTCGCTTCCGACACGGGCGACGGTACGGGCGAGGAGGGGCGGAAACCGTCATACAGGGGTGCCAAGTCCCCAGTGGTACCCCGGTATGACGGCGCTCGGCGCGTCAGGTGCTTCCTCGGTTCCCGCCGTTCCGCCGGCTGCCGGGGGCCTCCGGTGGGGTGGTCGCAGTGAGGGGGAGGCGGACGGTGAACACCGAGCCGGTGCCGGGGGTGCTGGCCGCGTGGACGGCGCCGCCGTGGAGCTCGGCGAGTTTGCGGACGATGGCGAGGCCGAGGCCGCTGCCGCCGCTCTGGCGGTTGCGGGACTTCTCGGCCCGCCAGAACCGCTCGAAGACCAGGGGCAGGTCCGCCGCGGCGATGCCGTTGCCGGTGTCGGCGACCTCGATGAGCAGGGCGTGGGCCGCCGGACGGGTCCGCAGGGTGACCGTGCCGCCCGCCGGGGTGTGGCGGACCGCGTTGGCCACCAGGTTGCCCACCATCTGGCGCAGGCGCACCGGGTCGGCGGACAGCTCGCACCCGGCCGCGGCCTCGTCCGCGTCGACGACCAGGGTCACGCCCGACGCCTGCGCCAGGGCGCCGTGCGCGGTGGCGGCCTGGGCCAGCAGGTCCTCGGCGTCCACGGGCTCGCGGTGCAGGGCGAGTTCGCCGGCGTCGGCGGCGGCGAGGTCCCGCAGGTCGTCGATCAGGTGCTGGAGCAGCAGGGCCTCCTCCAGCAGCGAACCCGTCAGGGCGCCGTCGGCGGTGACGACGCCGTCCTCGACGGCCTCCAGCCAGCCGCGGATGTTGCTCAGCGGGGTCCGCAGCTCGTGCGCGATGTCGCCGACCATCGCCCGGCGCAGCTCCTCCAGCTGTTCGCGGCGCTCCGCCATGGCGTTGAAGGCGGCGGCGAGCCCGGCGATCTCGTCCCGGCCGGTCGTGGTCACCCGGGCGGAGAGGTCCCCGTCGGCCATCCGCCGGGCGGCGCGGGTGAGGGCGTTCAGCGGTCGGGAGAGCCGCAGTCCGACCGCCGTGGTGATCGCCACGGTGACCGCCAGCACCAGCGCGGCGACCTCGGCGACCCGCCCGCGGTGGGGTGCCGACAGGACGGGGGCCGGCTCCGCCGTCCCGCCGGGCGCACCGACGAACAGCAGCACGGGCGGTGCCACGTACCGGACGAGCTGCTGGCGACGGGAGTTGGCGAGGCAGGCGGAGACCACCTGGTCCTGCTCCCGGTCGCGGGACGGGGCCCACCGCAGCGACAGGGACAGCTGGACGGGCCGGATCCGCTGGCGCTCCAGGCAGGCGTTGACCAGCCCGGTGAGGTCGGCGAGAGCGGCGCTCTCGGTTCCGGTCGGGGCGTCCAGCACCTGCGGCGACGCGCAGCGCGCACCGGGGGCCTGGCCGCCGGGGACGTTCACCACGGGGTGTCCGGCGGCGTCGTCGGTGACGGTCGCCTCGACGCCCAGGGCCGACCGCAGGCAGTCGGCCCGGTTCCGTGCGGCCTCCTCCATGGCGGCGCGTTCGGCGGCCGTCATCCGGAACGGGCCCACGGCGCGGGCGTCGATCCGGTCGGCGGGGGCGTCGGGCAGCATGGCGAGGTCGACCGAGAGCGGGTCGACGGTGCTGGTGGGCGTACGGGGCAGGGCTGTTCGGCCGGCGGCGGTGTCCGGGGCGGTGGCCGAGGGGGCCGCGGCGGTGTCCGGGGCGGTGGCCGAGGGGGCCGCGGCGGGGGTGGCGGTAGCCGAGTCGATGACCGGCTCGAAGCGCGGCGTGGCGAGCAGGATGCGTTGCCCGGTGTCGGCGGCGAGCCTCCGTACGGTCGGCTCCGCGCCGGTCCAGTCGGGGTGGGTCGCCGCGTAGCCGAGCAGTTCGTGGTAGATCCGGACCTGGTCCGCGAGGACCTGGTGCTGCTCCTGCCGGATCGCGCCGGTCGTGGTGCGGGCCGTCAGCCAGGCCGTCGCGGCGATGGAGCAGAGCGAGACCAGGGCGGAGAGGGCGAGCAGCCGGAGCAGCAGCGTCCGGCGGGGAGGGGCGTCACGACGCACCGTGCGGCTCCTCGGCGAGCTTGTAGCCGATGCCGTAGACCGTCAGGAGGCGGGTGGGGCGCCGTGGTTGGGGTTCGATCTTGCGGCGCAGGTTCATCACGTGGGTGTCGACGGTCCGGGTGGTGATGTACCGGTCGATGCCGTGCAGGTGCTCCAGCAGCTGGGCACGGGTGAAGACCCGGCCGGGCTGGGCGGCCAGCACCTCCAGCAGCCGGAACTCGCCGGGGGTGCAGCTGACGGGCCGTCCGTCGGCGGTGATCTCGTGGCGCAGCGGGTCGACGGTGAGGGCTCCGGCGGTCAGCACGGCCGGCGGCGGTGGGGTCGGCGTTGTCGTTGTAGGGGACGCGTCCTGGGGTAGCGGCCGGGAGCCGCGGCGCAGCAGGGCGCGGACCCGGGCGACGAGTTCCCGGGGGCTGTAGGGCTTGGTGAGGTAGTCGTCGGCGCCGAGGTCGAGGCCGAGCAGCAGGTCCTCCTCGGCGGTGCGGGCGGTCAGCATCAGCACCGGGACGGCGGATTCGACGCGCAGGGCGCGGCAGACGTCGAGCCCGTCCATGACGGGCATCATCACGTCGAGCACCAGGAGCTGGGTCGGGCCGCGGCGGGCCTCCTCCAGCGCGGCGCGGCCGTCGTGGACGACGATGACGCGATGACCCTCCCGCTCCAGGTACAGCCGGACCAGGTCGGCCTGCTTGGGATCGTCCTCGGCAACCACGACGTGTGCGCACATGAGCATGATCGTAAAGCGCCGTCAGAAGGCGCCCCCACCGGTTCGGGACGGCCTCCCGACAAGTTCCTGAGATCTCCGGACCAGGGTGGGGGGAGTCCGCCGGGGCAGGTGCCCCGGACCCTCCGCGAAAGGCGCCCGCCTGATGCCCTCCTCCCGTCCGGTGTCCCTCACCGCCCGTGCCCTCGGGGCGGCCCTGCTGCTCTCCACCGTCCCCGCCGTCGCGGCGACGGCCGCCACCCAGGGGCCGGCCCCCGCCGCGGCCACGGCCGGGGCCCCCGTCGCGCCCACCGTCACGGCGGCGGAGGTGATGCCGCACCTCCAGGCCCTGCAACGGATCGCGGACCACAACGGCGGCAACCGCGCGCACGGCACCCGGGGGTACGCGGAGTCGGTGGCGTACGTGAAGCGGGCGCTGGACCGGGCCGGCTTCCGGACGCAGCTGCGCCGCTTCTCCCACGACGGCAAGGACGGCTACAACCTGATCGCCGACTGGCCGGGCGGCGACCCGAACCACGTGCTGCTCTCCGGCGCCCACCTGGACAGCGTCCCGATGGGCCCGGGGATCAACGACAACGGCTCCGGCTCGGCGGCCGTCCTGACCACCGCCCTCCAGGTCGCCAAGGCCGGGCTGAAGCCCGAGCGGCACCTGCGCTTCGCCTGGTGGGGAGCCGAGGAGGCGGGGCTGGTCGGCTCGGCGGACTACGTCAAGAACCTGTCCGCCGACGACCGCAAGGCCATCGACCTGTACCTCAACCTCGACCAGGCGGGCAGCAGGAACCTCCAGCAGTACCTCGTGGTGAAGGACGAGAAGAACGGTGGGACCGCGGCCTTCAACGCCTTCGAGAACTGGTTCAGCAGCCGGGGCCTCGCCACCTTCGACATCCCGCTGGACAGCTCCGACACCGAGTCGTTCGGGAACGCCGGCATCCCGACGTCCGGCTTCAGCAGCGGCGTCTCGGACTGCCTCCACAGCGCGTGCGACAACCTCGCCAACGTCGACCCCGCGACGCAGGCGACCAGCACCAACGCCCTGATCGGCGTGGTGTGGCAGTTCGCCACCGCCTCCACCCCCGCCACCGGCTCCGCCCCCGCCCCCGCCCGGTCCTGACCACCCGTCGCCTCCAGGAGCCACAGATGCGCGCACCACTGAGCCGCCACCGCCGCAAGGCCACCGCCCTGGTCGCGGCCGCCACCGCCCTCGGCGTCGCCCTGACCGCCGCCCCCGCGGGAGCGGTCGGCATCGGGGACCCGTACTACCCCGAGGACGGCAACACCGGCTACGACGTGGCGAACTACGACGTCCGGATCGCCTACGACCCGGCGCACCCCGACCGGTTGAACGGCGACACCACCGTCACCGCCCGGGCCCTGCGCTCCCTGGACCGCCTCTCCCTGGACCTGAAGGGCTTCCAGGTCGCCTCGGTCACCGTGAACGGCGCTCCCGCCAGGTCGTTCTCCCGCTCCGGCGCGCACAAGCTGGACATCGAGCCCGCCCGCCGGGTGGCCGGCGGCGCCACCTTCGCCGTGCGGGTCGTGTACGCGGGCAAGCCCGACCCCGAGGGCTGGCACCAGCTGGTGTCCGGCGGCGTCAACGCGATGGGCGAGCCGCACGTGGCGACCTCCTGGTTCCCGTCCAACGACCACCCGTCCGACAAGGCCACCTTCTCGCTCACCGCGACCGTCCCCGACGGCTGGACGGCCATCGGCAACGGCCTGCCCGGCCCGACCACCAGCAAGGACGGCTGGACGACCTTCCGCTGGCGCGAGGACAAGCCGATGGCGACCTACCTCGGCACCGTCGCCATCGACAGGTTCACCGTCCACCGCGCGGAACTTCCCGACGGCACGCCCGTCATCACCGCCTACGGCCCGGACGTGCCGATCGACGACATGGCCAAGGCGACCGAGGCCCAGCAGCCGGAGATCATCGCCTTCCTGGCCTCCAAGTTCGGCCCGTACCCGTTCTCCTCCGCGGGCGCCATCGTCCGCAGCTGGCCCAAGGACCCGAACACCGGCGCGGCCGACCTGGAGACCCAGGGCCGGCCCACCTACACCAACTACCTCTGGGACGCCGCGGCGGTCCACGAGATCTCCCACCAGTGGTTCGGCGACAGCGTCTCGTTCACCGACTGGCGCGACGGCTGCATCGCCGAGTGCGTCGCCCAGTACGCCAACCAGCTGTGGGAGGAGCGCGGGGGCATGAACCTCGACACCACCTTCTACGCCGCCGGGGTCGAGGCGAACAGGAACACGCCGGAGTTCTGGTCCACCAAGCTGTACGACCCCGGGCAGGGCAAGGAGCTCGCCCAGGCCCTCTACTTCAAGGGCTCCCTGATGATGCACGCCCTGCGGCGCACCGTCGGGGACGACGCGTTCTTCGGCACCCTCAAGCGCTGGACCGCCGACCACGCCTACGGCAACGCCTCCTTCCCCCAGTTCGAGGCCCTCGCGGCGAAGGTCTCCGGCAAGGACCTCAAGGGCTTCTTCGACGCCTGGGCCCACAGCACGACGATCCCCCCGAAGCAGTACCTCTACCCGGGCACCCTGACCCCGCCGGCCGGCAGTTAGCAGCCGAGGGGCTGTCCCGTGCGGGGACAGCCCCTCCGGCGTTGTGGGGCGGCCGGGTGCGGCCTGTGCGGCCTGTGCGGCCTGTGCGGCCTGTGCGGGCGAGGTCGAGGGCGGCGCGTCCCAGGACTTGTCCCAGGGAGGCCGAATGACGGCAGGTCAGGAGTGGTGGGCCGTCCCAGCGTCCCAGATCTCCGGTGCTCGTTGAGGGTGGGACGGGCAGGGGCACAGGATGCGGTCCGCCGGGCGTCGCCCGGTTCCGACTTCCGAGGAGTTGTCCCGTTGAGATCCGCATCCTTGCCTCGGCGCGTACTGGCGGTGGCTGTCGCCGCCTGCGCCCTGCTTCTCACACCCGCGACCGTTCAGGCCGCCGACGCCGCGCCCCTGTCGGCGGTCGCCGGCAAGCCGTCGGCGCAGGCCGACCCGGGGTTCCCGACGGCCGCCGAACTCGGTGTCCTGCCCGCCGGTGGCACCGCGTCGGCCGGTAGGTCCGTCGGTCCGCCGGCCGCCCAGGAGCCGCGGACGGCCGGGCCCGGCGAGGCCGGACCGGCCACCAAGGGGTCCGGGCCCGCTGCGCTGAGTTCGTCGGGGCTGGGTTTCAGCGTCTCCTTCGACCTGGTCAACGCCCTCGACAAGGTCCGGGAGCAGGCGCTGATCGACGCGAACCGTGAGGCGTACATCGAGGGGCTGACCAACGCCGCCTGGTACGGCGGCAACCAGCACTACAACGTCATGGTCTGCAACCTGGCCACCCACTGCGGCGACCAGATCCCGTCCTGGTCCGCCCAGTCCTACGGCACCGCCGACTACCACGGCGTGTACTTCGGTGTGTGGGTCTTCCGGGAGGGCCGGTTCGACCACACCGGGGACGGCGGCTACTGGAACTGGCGGATGACGGGCTGGTTCAAGGCGGGCAGCCACCCCGTCGAGTTCTACGACCCGCCGGGTGACCGGATCCAGGTGATGAGCCGGTGCCTGGACATCCCCAACGGCAACGCCAACAACGGTGCCGCGCTCCAGGTGTGGGACTGCCACACCCGCGGCAACCAGTGGTGGTACCCGTACAAGCTCGGCACCACCTCGACCGGGTACTCCGTGTACGCGTTCACCGCGCAGAACAAGTGCGTCGACGTGTGGGGCGCCTCCAAGGACAACGGGGCCCAGGTCGGCATCTACGACTGCAACGGCACCGGTGCGCAGCAGTGGGTCTACTACCAGGGTTCCCTGGTCAACCTGAACAGTTACAAGTGCCTCGATCTGAAGGACTGGGGCAACTACAACGGCGGCAAGCTCCAGCTGTGGGACTGCTCGAACAACGCCAACCAGAAGATCTCCGTCCCGCGTCTTCCCTGACGGGGCTCCGTTGATGAGGCGTCCCTGAGGCG
>NZ_JBHVET010000024.1:0-28104 GCF_042802135.1 Kitasatospora sp. NPDC057512 | reverse complement strand
GCCCGTCCTCACCAGGACCGGCGGTGCGGCGCCGTGCGCACGGTGTCGCGATCAGGCGGCGGGGTGGCCGCTCTCGGCCCCGGTGGCGTAGGCCTGCCACTCACGGGGGGAGATTCCGAAGGCGTCACGGAACGCCCGGCTGAAGTGGGAGTGGCTGACGAAGCCCCAGCGGTGCGCGACGGCGGACACACTGGTCTGCCGACGGGACGGGCGCCCCAGCTCCCGGCGGCAGGCGTCCAGCCGGCGCCGCCGCACCCACTGGCCCACGGTCATCCCGTCCTGCTGGAAGAGCTTGTGGAGGTAGCGCACCGAGATGTGCTGCGAGCGGGCGATCGATCCGGGCGAGAGGTTCGGGTCGGCGAGGTTCTGCTCGATGTGGACGCGGATCCGGGAGAGCAACTCGGCCGCGCCGTTGGGGTGTTCGGGGTCCTCCTGGTCGAGCAGCTCGGCCACCAGGATGGCGATGATGTCGGAGGCGCTGAGCGCGAGGTGGTGGCCCGGCCGGGCCCGGTGGGCCCGCGCCTGGGCGGCCAGGGCGTGCAGGAACTGGGAGGCGAGCGAACCGATCCCCTCGTTCCCCCGCGCCATCAGCCCGCCCGCGCGCCGGACGTCGCCCTGCCGGACGCCCAGATAGAAGCAGGGGACGCGGAAGCGGACCATCCGGCACCCGGAGTCCCGCAACAGGCCCGCCGGGTGCGGGGTGGCGCTGATCAGCAGGTCCCCCGGGGCCAGCACGGTGCTGGCATCGCCGCGCCGGTAGGAGGCCGCGCCGTGGACGTGCAGGGCGACGTAGAGGCAGTCCTCGGGATCGGTCCCGGGCGGCGGGGAGAGGATGTCGATACAGCCGACGCCGCCGCCGCGGGCGGCCTGGTCGAGCAGGTGGGCTTCGGGCGCGGGGGCTTCGGGCATGGGCGAGGGACCCGACTGGTTCACGGGGGGACTCCGACCGGTTGGAAGTGGTGCTGTGCGAATGCCGGCGAGGGCGGCTCGCCGCACGGCGGGGCGGCGGCGCCTGGCAACGGGGGCGCTCAGGTGGGGAAGTTCTTCTGGCGCCATTCATAACAAGGAGCGGAACGACTGGACAAACATTCAACAAACCGGGCTTCCAGCGGCTCCGCCGACCCGGACGGCGCTCATCCCGAGTGGCGTCCACTCCCCCGCGCAGGCCTTGCCGGCACCTCGCGCGGGGAGCCAACGAGCTTGCGGGGCAACGAAGTTCGGCCACTTCGGCGGAGCGGCGACAATCGGTGGGACCGCCCGACCGCACCGCTCCCCGCCGACGGGCACGGCCACGACGGACCCGCTTCCCGGCCGGCCCGGAGGCCGGGAAGGTGCACGGGTCGTCACGTCGCCGTGCACCGCCGGAACATTCCCGCCGACCCCCTTTTCCTAGCCTGAACGGCGGATCCGCCACCCCCGGGTCCACGCCAGTTCCCGGGTCCACGCCAGTTCCCGGGGCCCGGGGCCGGACCGCCGCGCCGCCCGCCCGGCCCCGCCCCGGCTCTCGCGCACCGGCGCCCGGCACCCGCCCCGACACCGACCCCGACACCGCCCCAGGAGAATCCATGCCTGCCCACCAGTCGCTGCCCGGCTCCTCCCAGCCCCGCCCGGAGGCCGCCTGCACCGAGGTCCTCCTCGACGCCCGACTCGTCCTGGGCGAGCACCACTCCCTCGACGTCCCCGTGCGCCTGGGCTACCGCAGCGACGACCCGATCGCCGTCTCGCTCGAGTTCCTCGGGCCGGCCGCCGAGGCGGGCGTCTGGCGGTTCTCCCGCGACCTCCTCTGGGAGGGACTGCAGCGGCCGGCCGGCCAGGGCGACGTCCGGATCTGGCCCCCCTGCACCTGCCACGGCCGGGCGGCCCTGCGCGTCATGCTCCGCAACCGCGACGACGTCGTCCTGATCGACCTCCCGTCCCGTCAGGTGCGCCGCTGGCTCCGCCGGGAGACCTTCGCCCTCGTCCCCCCGGGCACCGAAGCCGACGCGATCGACTGGGACGCCGTGCTGCCCGGCCGC
The DNA here is from genome assembly GCF_042802135.1 of Kitasatospora sp. NPDC057512. Taxonomy (NCBI): domain Bacteria; kingdom Bacillati; phylum Actinomycetota; class Actinomycetes; order Kitasatosporales; family Streptomycetaceae; genus Kitasatospora; species Kitasatospora sp. NPDC057512. The sequence continues at coordinate 26,089 of NZ_JBHVET010000024.1, read as the reverse complement.
ACCGGCTGACGGCCCCGCTGCCGCCACCTGCGGCACAGCGGCCGACCACCACCGCGTACCCTCGGGAGGCCGGGAACAACGGCACGGCCGGAACCCGACTCCGGTCGGCGTGGGTGGACGGGAAGAAGCTCGAATGGCAGGGTCAGGCGGTCCGCTGTCCCATCGCGGTCTGCGCGGCCGCGAGGCCGAGCTCGCACAGCTCCGGGCGCTGATCACCTCGGTGGCCGGCACCGGCAGTAGCGGACTGGCCCTGATCCAGGGCGAACCGGGCATCGGCAAGACCACCCTGCTCGCCGAGGCCGTCTCCCGGGCCGCCGCGGCGGGGTTCTCCGTGGGCCTCGGCAAAGCCGACGAGCTGCACCACATCGTGCCGTTCTCGTCGTTGGCGGCCAGCATCCTGCACGGCGACCGGCCGCTGCTGTCCGGCGACGACCTCGCCGATCTCACCCGCAACCACGACCAGCGGATCTGGCTGGTGGAGCGCCTGGCGGAGGCGATCGAGGCCCGGGCCGCCGACGCCCCGGTGCTGATCGGTCTGGACGACGTACAGTGGGCCGACGCGCTGAGCCGGTTCGCCCTGCAACAGCTGCCGACCCGCCTGCGGACCTCGCCGGTCCTGTGGCTGCTGACCGGGCGCCGCGAGCCCGCGGGCCCGGCGGAGGAGATCGTGGCGGCCGCCGCCGGCGACCTTCCGACGGTCACGGTGTCGCTGGGCCCGCTGTCCGGCGCGGCCATCGGTCAACTGACCGACGACATGCTCGGGCCGGCGGTCGACCCGTGGGTGCGGGACCTGCTCGACGGCGCCGGCGGGAACCCGTTCCTGGCGGTCGAGATGCTGGCCGGACTGCGGGCCGCCGACGCCTCGCGCGATGTCGTGCCCTCCCGGCTCGTGGTCGGCGTGCGCGGCAGGCTCCGGTCCCTGCAGCCCGAGACGCTGTGCTTCCTCCAGATGGGCGCGGTGCTGGGCCGCCGGTTCGGCTTCGACGACGCCGCCGTGCTCTGCGACCGCCCGGCCGCCGCCCTGCTCCCGGCGCTCGAGGAAGCGGTGCGCGCCGAGCTCCTGGACGACGACGGCGACCACCTGGTCTTCCGGCACGATCTGCTGCGCCAGGCGGTCTACGCCGACATCCCGCCGTCGGTCCGCAAGGCCCTGCACCGCGAGGCCGCCCACCGCCTGGTCGCCGCGGGCCGGCAGCCGGCCGACGCCGTGCCACACATCCTCCGGGGCGCCGTGCCCGGGGACGAGGAGGCCGTGGCGCTGCTGCGGCGAGCGGCCGACGACGTGCTGGCGGTCACCCCCGGCCCGGCGGCCGACCTGATGCTGCGCGCCCTCGAACTGACCCCGGCGGCAGGGAGGTTGAAGTTCGAGGTGGGCGAGCAGACGATCCTCTGCCTGACCCGGGCCGGCCGCGACCGCGAGGCGCTGGAGACCGGTGACCGGCTGCTGGCCGACCGGCCGCCACTGGAGGCCTTCGGCCGGCTCCAGTCCGCCCTGGGAGGGGCGCTGTGGACCATGGACCTCGCCGACGAACTGCGCCGCCGGGCCGAGGCCGCGCTCGCCGCCGGCGGCTCCGCCCCGGAGATCTGCGCACGGCTGGCCGCCCTGCGCGCCCTGGCCCTGTCCCGGGGCCGCGACCTGGCCGCGGCCCGGGAGGCCGGCGAGACCGCGCTGCGGACCGCCACCGCGATCGGCGACCGGGAGGCACACGTCCTGGCCCTGTCCGGGCTGGGCGAGATCGCGCTGAACGCCGGGGACAACACCGTCGCGCTGGAGCGCTTCGCCGCGCTGAGCGCCATCGACTCCGCCTTCCTCCCCGAGGAGGTCGTCGCACACGTGCACCTGGACGACTTCGCCTCCGCCGAGCGCCTGCTCCTGCGGGCGGCGGACCGGGGCGGTGCCGTGCGTCAGGCCATGCTGCTGTGGGCCCAGGGCCAGCACGACCTGGGGCTCGGCCGACTCGACGACGCCGAGGCCGACTTCGTGACCATGGAGCGCCTGGAGGACGAGGTTCGGGTGCCCGTCCAGCAGCTGAACGGTCGGGTGATCCGCTCCCGGATCGCCCTGCTGCGCGGCGACCGGGAGGCGGCCGGGGAGCACCTGCTCGCCGCCCGGGAGCGACTGGCCGTCAAGCCGAACCCGGGCAACACGGCCGCGGTGCGCTTCCTGGAGGCCGTCCACGCCGAGGCCGACGGGGACGTCGCACTCGCCGTCGACCGGATCCGCCGGGTGCAGGAGCAAGGACCGTTCATGCGCTGGCGGCTGCTGCGCGACTGGGTCGACGCCGCGGTCCGGATGTCCCTGCGCGGCGGGGAGCGGCGGCTCGCCGAGGACCTGGCCGCGCAGGCCGAGGCCCACGCCGGACGCAACCCGTCCGTGCCGACCGCCACCGGCATCGCGGCGCAGGCCCGCGGGCTCGTACGGAACGACCCGGCCGTGCTCGAACAGGCCGTGGACCTGCTCGGGGCGAGCCCCCGCCCGCTGACCCGGGCCGCCGCCCACGCCGATCTCGGCCGGGCCCTCCTGGCCGCGGGGCGGCGACGCCGGGCGGTGGCCGCGCTGACGCGCGCGCGGGACGGGTTCACCGAGTCGGGTGCCCACGCCGCGGCGGCGCAGGTCCACCGCGACCTGGAGGGCGCCGGGGCCGACACCCGCCGGACGGCGACCGTGCGGCGCCCCGTCCAGGGCTGGGGTGCCCTCACGGCCTCGGAGGAGAAGGTCGCCCGCCTCGTCGCCCAGGGCCACACCAACAGGTCGGCCGCCGACGTGCTGGTGGTGTCCCCGCACACCGTCAACACCCATCTGACGTCCGTGTTCCGCAAGCTGTCGATCGGCTCCCGGGTCCAACTCGCCAACCTGGTCGCCTCCCTCCCCGAGGCCTGAGGGGCATCAGGTGGGTCACGGACAGCGGGGGCGACGTCGCGGCGGGCGCCGGCGGGCCGCCCCGGGCGCCGTCGCGGCCCTTGGAGACGGGGCAAGGGTCGGCGGGGCGGAGCTGAGTCGTTTCGGCACGGTCTTCTCGGCGTCTCCGGAGTAGTGGTCGCTCAGGTCACTCGCGGCACGAGGCTAGAGCCGCCCCGCCGCCGGGTTTGGCCGACCGCGCACCGCCGTTCGCCCGAGAGCGCACAGACCGTCCCGGCCGTCGCCCGGGATCGTCGAACAGCTCGCGCCTGGCCGCCGGGCGGTCCGCCAGGGCTCGGCACGCCTCCTTGGTACGTTCACGCGATGCCCCGCCACGGCCGGACCGGCTTGGCTGGGACTCCCCCCGTCCCGCTCCGCCGCCCAGTCGAAGGCCACCGGCATGCACAGACCCACCCCCGTTCCACCGACCGTCGTCCTGGTGCACGGGGCTTTCACCGACGCCTCGTCCTGGTCGAAGGTCATCGGCCCGCTGCGCGCCGCCGGTCTGACGGTGCACGCCCCCGCCAACCCGCTGCGCGGCCTGGCGCAGGACGCCGCGTGCGTCCGGAGCCTGCTGCGCGAGCTCGGCACCCCCGTCGTCCTGGTCGGCCACGGGTACGGCGGCGCGGTCATCACCCAGGCGGCCGACGACACCGACCAGGTGGTGGCCCTGTGCTACGCCGCCGCGTTCGGCCTCGACGCCGGCGAGTGCGTGCTGGACATCACCAACCGCTTCGCCCCCTCCGCGCTGGCCGGCGCGACCGTCACCACCACCCTCCCCTCCGGGGCCGACAGCGAGGTGTCCATCCACCCGGAACGGTTCCGGCAGCTGTACGCCGACGACCTGTCACCCGAGGCCGGGCAGGCGCTCGCCGCGGCACAACGCCCGATGGCCTGCGGCGCGCTGACCGACAGGTCGGGCTCGCCGGCCTGGGCGGACAAGCCGTCCTGGTACGCCATCGCGACCGCCGACCGGATGCTCAACCCCGCCGCCCAGCGCTTCATGGCCCAACGCATGGCGGCCACCGAGTACGTGCTGGACGCCTCGCACGCCCTCCCGCTGTCGCGGCCCGAAGCCGTGGTGGCGATGATCCGGGAGGCCACCGGGCACGCCACGGGTACTCCGGGGGGTGTTTAATGTTCGTTCGAACGGAAGAGTCCGATTGGACCCCGCCCCCCGAGCACCCGGCAAAGGCATCAGCATGATCTCACCGGCCAGATCGTCGGCTCGGCGGATCGCCGCCCTCCTGACCGGGATCCTCCTCCTGGTGCCGGCCGCCACCGGGTGCGGTGGCCCCACCGGCTCCGGGCCGGCCGGGGGTGAGGTCACCGCCATCACCGCGCTCGACTACTACACCGACCAGACCGAACACGCCCAGTGGGGCGACCTGCTCACCGCGTGCGGGCGGACGGTCGGGGTCCGGGTCGAGCAGACGAGCGTCCCTGGGGCGTCCCTGATCCCCAAGGTCCTGCAGCAGGCGTCCTCACGGACCCTCCCCGACCTGCTGATGCTCGACAACCCCGACCTGCAGCAGATCGCCCGGGCCGGCGCGCTGACCCCGCTGGACGGCTACGGCATCGACGCCGACGGCTTCGCCCCGGGCATCGCGTCCGCGGGCAGCTACCAGGGCAAGCTGTACGGGCTGGCCCCCAACGTCAGCACCGTCGCCCTGATCTACAACAAGGACATGCTCGCCGAGGCCGGCCTCGCCGTCCCGACGACCTGGGACGAACTGAAGGCCGCCGCGGCCGCGCTGACCCGTCCCGGGCGCTACGGCATGGCGGTCGACGCGAACGCCACCTTCGAGGGCACCTGGCAGTTCCTGCCCTTCCTGTGGTCCAACGGCGGTGACGAACGGCGGTTGGACACCCCCCAGGCCGCGCAGGCGCTCCAGCTCTGGGTCGACCTGGTGAAGAGCGGGTCCATGTCGAAGTCGGTGCTGAACTGGACCCAGGCCGACGTCCACGACCAGTTCGTCGCCGGACGGACGGCCATGATGATCAACGGCCCGTGGCGCGTCCCCGCCCTGGAACAGGATGCGGACCTGCACTGGGGAGTGGCACCCGTTCCCGTCCCCCGTCCGGGGCAGACCCTGGTCACCCCGCTCGGCGGAGAGGTGTGGACGGTGCCGCAGAACCCCTCCAAGGCCCGGCAGGAGAAGGCCGCCCAGGTCCTCGCCTGCCTGAACTCCCCCTCGAACATGCTCACCGTGGCCCGGGACCACCACACCGTGCCCTCCCGCACCGCGGTGGCCGCCCAGCACGCCGAGCAGAACCCGTCGGTGGCCGCCTTCGCCCGGAGCGTGACGACGGCACGCTCCCGTACCAGCGAACTCGGCGTCGAGTGGCCCAGGGCGGCGACCGGGATCTACACCGCGATCCAGTCCGCGCTGACGGGCGAACAGACACCGGAGGAAGCCCTCGGCCATGCGCAGCAGACCGCCGCGGGCCGCTGACCCGTCGCCGGTCCGGCGCGCGGAGCGATGGACCCGGTGGCTGTTCATCGCGCCCGCCGCGGCGTACCTGCTGCTGTTCTTCGGCTACCCGATCGTCGACAACGTCGTGACGGGCTTCCAGCAGTACACCGTCACGAGCTTCTACACCGGTGACGCCCCGTTCACGGGCCTGCGGAACTACGCGGCGGTCCTCTCGTCCCCCACCTTCCCCCGGACCCTGCTGACCACGGCCGTGTTCACGGCGGGCTCGGTCCTGGGGCAGTTCGCCCTCGGCCTGGCCTTCGCCCTGTTCTTCCGGCGCCGCTTCCCGCTCGGCGGCGTGCTGCGCTCACTCCTGCTGCTGCCGTGGCTGCTGCCGCTGGTCGCCTCCGGGACCATCTGGAAGTGGATGCTCGACCCCGACACCGGAGTCGTCAACGCGGTGCTGCGCGGCCTCCACCTCACGTCGACCGGCGTCCCCTGGCTCACCGGCACCTCCCAGGCGCTGCTGTCGGTGGTCCTGGTCAACGTCTGGGTCGGCGTCCCCTTCAACACCGCGATCCTGTACGGCGGTCTGCAGGACATCCCCCCGCACCTGTACGAGGCCGCGAGGCTGGACGGCGCCGGGCCGCTGGCCTCGTTCCGCCACATCACCTGGCCGCTGCTGCGGCCGGTGGTCCGCGTGGTGCTCGTGCTGGGCGTCGTCTACACCGTCAAGGTGCTGGACGTCATCCTGGTGGTCACGGGCGGCGGGCCGGCCGGCGCCACCGAGACCATCGCCACCCAGGCCTACGAACTGTCCTTCCGGCAGTTCGACTTCGGGCGCGGCGCGGCGATGGGCAACCTGCTCATCGTCCTCTCGCTGGTGTTCGCCGTCCTCCACCTGCGCGCCGACCGGCGCGCCCGGACCGTCTGACCGTCGGAGAGTCGCTCCCGTGAAACGCCCACCCGGCCGCGGCGGCCCGCTGTCCACCCTCGTCGGGATCGTCCTGCTCGCGCTGATGCTGTTCCCCGTCTACTGGATGGTGAACGCCTCCCTCCAGCCGGCCGGCAACACCCTGCGCGGAGGCTGGTTCCCGCTCCACCCGGACCTCAGCGGATACGCCACCGCGCTGCGCGACCAGGGGGGCAACCTCGTCACCAGCCTCGTGGTGGCCCTCGGCAGCGCGCTGCTCAGCCTGGCCCTCGCCGCACCGGCGGCCCACGCGCTGGCCCGGTTCCGCCTGCGCGGCACCAGGGTCGTGCTCCTGGGCGTCCTGACCACCCAGGCGGTGCCGGGCATCGTGGTGGCCAACGCGCTCTACGGCGCCTACAACGACCTGGGGCTCCTGAACTCCCGCCTCGGGCTGGTCCTCGCCGACTCCACCGCCGGCGTCCCCTTCGCGATCGTCGTCCTGCACTCGTTCATGCGGAGCATCCCCGAGGAGGTCATCGACGCCGCACGGGTGGACGGCGCCGGCCGACTGCGCGTCTTCCGTTCCGTGGTGCTCCCGTTGAGCCGGAACGCACTGATCACGGCCGGCGTCTTCACCTTCCTCCTCGCCTGGAGCGACTTCCTCTTCGCCCTCACCCTGACCACCACGGACACCGTCCGGCCGATCACCCTGGGCGTCTACCAGTACCTCGGCGCCCACACCGACCGCTGGAACGCCGTCATGGCCACCGCCGTCCTGGCCTCCGTCCCCGCCGCCGTCCTGCTCGTCGCCGCCCAGCGCCACGTCACCGGCGCCGCCACCGGTGCGGCCGAGAAGTGAGGCCACCCCCGATCTACTAGGTTCACGCGATGTCCCGCCCCGGGCCCGCTGGCATGGTGGTCCGGACGGCACAGCGGTGGACGGGGCCACCGGTGGCCGACCGACCGAGAGGAACCCGGTGCCCGCATCTCTCTCCACCGCGCGACTGTCCGCCTCCGACCGGGCGGAGAGCTGGCACGAGGCGGTGTCCCACGCCTTCGTGCCGATGGCCGTGGACCTCCTGGAGGAAGTTCCGTCGCCCGGGGCGATCGTCGGCCACCAACTCGGCCCGATCCGGATACTGCGGGTCCAGGCGGGGCCGCAGGTGGTGACGCGCACCCGGCGCATGCTCGCCGACGACGGTCCCCCGTCGCTGATCCTCAGCCTGCAGGAGCGCGGCAGGGCACTCAAGGAGCAGGACGGCAGGGAGTCCCTCATCCGGCCGGGCGAGTTCTCCTTCACCGACACCTCCCGGGTCTTCCGGAAGAAGATCGAGGAGGGGTTCGTCTTCACCTCCTTCCACTTCCCCCGCGCGGAGCTGGACGTCTCGGAACGGGACCTCCGGGCACTGACCGCCACCCCCTTCAGCGGCGCCGAGGGCAGCGCCGCCCTGGTCGCCACCTACTTCTCCCGGATGGCGCGCGAGGCGCGGGTCCTGGACGAGGCCGTCGGCCGCCGGGCCGCGACCACCGCACTCGACCTGCTGGCCCTCCTCGTCGACGACCGCTCCGTCCGCTCCCGCCGACAGGCCCCGCGGAGTACGGCCTCCCTGGAACGGGTCAAGGACCACATCCTGCGCAACCTCCACGACCCGGACCTCCGCCCGTCCACGATCGCGGAGGCCAACTTCATGTCGGTCCGGTTCCTCCACAAGCTCTTCCACCTCGAAGACACCACGGTCAGCAGCTGGATCCGCGCCCAACGCCTGGAGCGCTGCAGCCGCGACCTCCTCCGCCCGGTCGCCGCGGAACTCGGCATCGCGGGCATCGCCCGCCGCTGGGGCTTCGCCAACTCCAGCCACTTCAGCCGCGCCTTCCGCGCCGCCTACGGCATGCCCCCCAGGGACTGGCAGCTCGGCAACAACCCGGCACGGTGACCCCCCGCCGCCCCGTCGGCCGCTCCACCGGGCTTGACCGTCAGTGCCCATCACTGTGCCGACTCTGCACCTCTCCGGAGGCCCGATGCCGAACGCGCGCGTTCGGGCGTGGGTGCTCTCCCCGAACGACGGACCCGCGGCACTGCCCCGCGCCCCGCTCTTCGAAAGTCTTTGACTATACGTCATATACCTTTGACATCAAGCGAGCTGAAGACCGAAGCGCCACGCCGTGACGCCCTCCCGCATCCCCGCCATCGATCCGGCCGGACGCCCGGCCCGCCCGGCCGAAGGCCGCCCGTACGGGCCGATCGACCCGCCCCGCGCGCGCCCCGCCGCGTGGCACAGTGCTGTCCGGAAGAAGAACCGCGGCGCCCGAACGGCGCCGCCCCCGGATCGGACGGACCGTCAGTTCGTCGGTCCGGCAAGCGAGAGAGAAGACGATGAAGAGGCACACCACCGTCCGCGCACGGCTCCGTTCGGTCCTCCTGGCAGGCGTGGGCCTGAGCATGGCGCTCACCGGCGTGCTCGGCGCGGCCGGAACCGCCGAGGCCCGCACCGAGTGGCGCCACATGTCCCACGTGTGGTTCGACCTGTCGGACAGCCCCGGCGACAACGAGCGGATGCGGTACTCCAACTTCCTGGGCAGCCTGCGGGCGGCGGTGGCGGGTTACAACGTGCAGGAGACCCAGCTCGAGGACGTCGGTCTCGTCCAGGTCTCGCTGAGCGCACTCGACGACCACGACCAGCGCCACCGCACCGACATCTGGATCAACCCCTCCAACCTCTACGTGTGGGGCTTCTCCAACGAGCACGGCGACACCTACCAGTTCGGCGACCTCAACGGCGCCCTGCAGGCTCGGATCTCGGAGACCACCGCCCCGGCGCCGCCGGTCAGCCACAACGTCCAGACCCTGAACTTCGGCTCGAACTACAACTCGCTGGCCGGGGCGGCCAACCGGAACCGGGAGAACACGCCCATCAGCTGGCGCGACGTGCGGGGCTCCATCCTGCAGCTGGCGATCGTGACCAACCCTTGGGAACAGCGCCAGGCGACCGCCCGGTCACTGAGCCTGATGATCCAGGCCCTGTCCGAGGCCGCCCGGTTCAACGACGTCGAGGGCACCTTCCGCGCGGCGATGACCGACCTGAGCGTGCGGACCCTGCCGATCCAGCAGCAGGCGCTGGAGAACAACTGGGACGCCCTGTCGCGCTTCTACACCCGTGTCTCGTCGGGTCAGAACGCGACCGCGGTCGAGGTTCCGACCGTCGGATGGGTCGACAACCTCGGCACCCTGCGCCGGTACGTGCAGATGACCATGGGCGGCCCCCACACCGACAACGGGGACTGGAACCACGACGAGCTCTGACGGGCCCGCCGGCCTGTCGACCCGCCCGCCGCCTCCACCCGGACCACGGTCCACGACCGAGTGGAGCGCCGGCGGGCACGGTTCCTTCCTTGACCTGGGGCTATGTTACCTTCGGGCCGTAAGGCGAGGGTCGCTCTCAGCCGAGTGAAGGTGTGTCGGGACCCGGGTACCCGGGGTGAGGTCATCCGCACCCGAGCGAGCCGACGCTCTCGTGGTGGTGACTCCGGACGGGGACGTGTTGTACGGGCGTGATGGCGAACTGCGGTTCCTGTCCGACTTCCTCTCCCACTGCTTCGACGGGGCCGGCGACGCCCTGCTGCTGCGTGGCGAGGCCGGCATCGGGAAGACCGCCCTCCTCGGCGCGGCCCGGGAAACCGCCCTCGCCCGTGGCGGCCGGATCCTGTCGGCGCTCGGTGTGCAGTCCGAGGCCTCCGTTCCCTACGCCGGACTGCACCAACTGCTCGCTCCGGTCCTGCCCGACCACGCTCCGTCCCTCCTGGAGCCCCAGCGGCAGGCCCTCTACGCGGCCTTCGGCATGAACGACGGCGCCGCGCCGGGGATGTTCTCCGTGGGGCTGGCCTCGTTGGAGCTGATCAGCAGCCTCGCCGACGAAGCCCCCGTCGTCCTGCTGATCGACGACGTGCAGTGGATCGACCGGGCGAGCAGCGAGGTGCTCGCCTTCGTCGCCCGACGGCTCGAAGGCGAGCGGATCGCCCTGCTCACGGCCGTCCGCGAGGGCCACGAGAGCGTGCTGAACGACGCCGGCCTGGCCGAGATGCAGCTCCACCGGCTCGACGACGACGCGGCGGCGGCGCTCCTGCGGGCACGCACGCCCGGGCTCGACCCCTCCCTCGGTCAACGGATCCTGGCCGAGGCCGCCGGCAATCCGCTGGCACTGGTCGAACTGCCGACGGTGCTGCGCGGGGACGGCAGCGCCCCGTCGGCACTGCTGCCCCTGGTGCCGACCACCCGCCGCCTGGAACGGTCCTTCCTCGCACGCGCCGCGGACCTGCCCGAGCCCACCCGGACCGTCCTGCTGGTCGCCGCCGCCGACGACGGCGCCGACCTCGCGGAGATCATCGAGAGCGCGCAGGGCCTGGTCGGCGGCGGCCTCTCGGTCGCCGCCCTGGAGCCCGCCGTCGACGCGGGGCTGCTCGAGATCCGCGGGCACGAGGTGCACTTCCGCCACCCCCTGGTCCGCTCGGCCATCTACCATGCCGCCAACCCGTCCCGTCGGCTGAGCGCGCACGCGGCGCTGGCGCAGGCCATGGCCGGACAGCCCGAACGCAGGGCCTGGCACCGTGCGGCCGCGACCCCCGGGGCCAACGACGACGTGGCGCTCGACCTCGAACAGGCCGCCCTCAGAGCACTGACCCGAGGCGCCCCGCGGGCCGCGGCCGAGGCTCTGCGACAGGCCGCCCTCCGCAGCCTCCCCCACACGCACCGGGGCCGGCTCCTCCTGCGCACGGCGGAGATCAACTTCGAACTCGGCGAGGCCGCCACGGCACGCCGGCAGCTCGCCGAGGCACAGTCCGCGGAGCTCCGGACCGAGGAGAGGCTGCGCCTCACCCTGTGGAGCGAGGTGCTGAACCACGAGAGCTGGCTCGGGCCCGAGCGGGTGAGGGCGTTCGCCGACGTGGCGGACCAGCTGGCCGGTACCGACAGCGAGGGCGCCGCACTCGCGCTCAACGCGCTGTGGCCGCTGTCCATCAGGTGCTGGCACGACAACCCGACGCAGGAGACCCGCGACCTCTTCGTCCAGGCGGCACGGCGGCTGCAGCGGCACGACAGCGACCCGATGGCCCTGTCCGTCGCCGCCCTGGGCGACCCCGTCGGCCAGGCGGCCCGGATCATCGACACGACCACCCGGATCGCCCCCGGGGCCGTGGACGACCCGGCGGAACAGCACGCCCTGGGCTCCTCGCTCACCGGGATCTGGGCGCTCGACCTGTCCTGGCCCTACCATGACGCCGCCGTCGACGGCCTGCGCCGGCAGGGACGCCTGGGACTGCTCGGCGAAGCCCTGGTGTGCCAGGCCTGGGCCGCCCTCCACCTCGGCAAACACCGGCTGGCGCACACCGCGGCGGACGAGTCCCGGCGGCTCTCCCGCGACACCGGCCGATCCCTGTGGGCGTGCGCCGCCGACCTGGTACTGGCCACCCTGGCGAGCGAACGCGGGGAGTCCGACACCGCGGAGGAACTCATCCGGGGGGCCGAGGCGGAACTGCTCTCCGCCGGAGCGCACTCGATGCTCGGATTCGCCCAGTTCGCCAAGGGGCGTCACGCCATGGCCAACAAGCTGTACAGCGACGCCTACGAGCAGTTGACGCGGGTGCTGGATCCGGCCGACATCACCTACCACCCGGTCCTGGGCCTCTTCGGCGCCGCGGACCTCATCGAGGCCGCGGTCCGCACCGACCACACCGAGGAGGCCGCGCACCACCACACCCGGCTCAACGCGCTGGCCGAGAAGACGACCGCCCCGCTCCTGAAGGCCATGGTCACCCGCACCCGGCCCCTGGTCGTCGCCCCCGACCTGACGGAGGCCTCCTACGTACAGGCCCTTGAGGACAGGATGCTGGTCAACTGGCCTTTCCACCGAGCACAGTTGCAGCTGTCCTACGGTCGATGGCTGCGCCGCCGGCGCCGCATCCTGGAGGCCCGACGACCCCTGCGGGCGGCCGTGGAGAGCTTCGACGCGCTGGGCGCCACCGTCTTCGCCCAGGACGCGCGGTCCGAACTGCGCGCGGCGGGCGAAGCCGTCCGCCGGGCCGCACCGTCCACCGCGGACACCCTCACCCCGCAGGAACTCCAGATCGCCAGGATGGCGGCGACCGGGATCACCAACCGCGAGATCGGAACCCGACTGTTCATCTCCCACCGCACGGTGGGCCAGCACCTGCGCAGCATCTTCCAGAAACTCGACATCACCTCCCGCGGCCAGCTCCACCTGGCCGACCTCGGCGGCGAATAGCGACCCCGTCAGACGTTGTAGAGGGCGACGCGAAGGGTGTCGGCGGCCAGCGTGATGGCCGCCTCGGCCGCGCAGGTCCCGCGCAGGGCGTCGAGCACCACGAAGTCGTGGATGGCACCCGTGAACCGCACGGAGACCACCGGGACCCCGGCCGCGCGCAGCTTGCCCGCGTACGCCTCGCCCTCGTCGCGCAGGACATCGGCCTCGGCGGTGATGATCAGGGCCGGTGGCAGCCCGGCGAGTTGCTCGGTGGAGGCGCGCAGCGGGGAGGCGGTGATCCGGGCACGCTCGCTCTCGTCGGTCGTGTACTGGTCCCAGAACCACCGCATGCCGTCGCGCCGCAGGAAGTACCCGGTCGCGAACTGGTGGTAGGAGCCGGTGTCGAAGGCGGCATCGGTCACCGGCGAGAACAACAGCTGGTACACCAGCGGGACGTCACCGCGCTCGTTGGCCATCAGCGTCAGCGCGATGGCCATGTTCCCGCCGGCCGAGTCACCGGCGACCGCGATCCGCGTGCCGTCCATCCCCTTCGCCGCGCCCTGCCGCACGACCCACTGGGCGACGGCGTAGTTCTGCTCGATGGCGACCGGGTAGCGGGCCTCGGGTGAGAGGGCGTAGTCGGGGAACACCACGGCGGCCTCGACACCGACGGCCAGTTCACGGACCAGACGGTCGTGCGTCCGGGCGCCGTCGAACACCCATCCCGCACCGTGCAGGTAGAGGATGACGGGGAGGGTGCCCTCGGTACAGGCGGGCTTCACGATCCGCACCCGAACGCTGCCGGTCGGACCGCCCGGTACGGTGATCCACTCCTCCTCGATCGCGGCCTTGGCGACCCCACAGCCCTGCATCTCCTCGACGGCCCTGCGCCCTTCCGCCGGGGGCAGCTCGAACAGGTAGGGCCGGCGGGTGGCGGCCTCCGCGAAGGCGGCTGCCGCCGGTTCGAGCACCGGTCGTACCGGCTCCACGGCACCAGGCATGCGGGTTCTCCCATGATGTACGTGAGCTGTCGGTGGGGCCGACGTGACGGCGTCGGACCCTCAGGAAGGCATCGGAGCCGTACTTTGTTGCCACGCTATGTCGCCGGGCGCGGGGCACCGTGCCAGGAGCGCACACGACTGCCCCCACAGCGCACAAGCCGATCGGGGCCGTGCCAGGACGGCCGTGATCACGACAGGGCCTGCCATTCGCTGGGACTCATGCCGTACTCCTCCCGGAAGATGCGGCTGAAGTGCGACGCGCTGACGAAGCCCCAACGGTTCGCCACCGCCGAGACGGCGATCCTGCGGTTCGGTGTGCGCCTCAGGTCGTTCCTGCAGGATTCCAGCCGGCGCTGCCGCAGCCACTGACCCACCGTGGTGCCCTCCTGCTGGAAGATCTTGTGCAGGTAGCGGACCGATATGTGGTTGGCGCGGGCGATCGAGTACGGCGACAGATCCGGATCCGTCAGGTGCTTCTCGATGTGGTTCTGGATCTGCGCGAGCAGTTCGCTGCGGGGGACCGTCGAAAGGTCTTCACCCTCCGCCTGGAGAAGCTCCATGACAAGGACCACGAGCAGATCCACGGTGGTGCGGGTGAGCCGGTACATGGTCTCCGGACTGTGGTCCCGCCCCCCGCCGGTGAGCTCGGCCAGACAACTCGACACCAGTGCGCCCAAGCCGTCACCGCCTCGCGAGACCATTCCGGTGAGGCGATCGCAGTCCGCTTCCGACAGCTCCAGAAGGCGACGAGGCAGCCGAAGGACGGCGATCCGGCCGTCGTCGGCGAACCTCGGGGAGCGAGACCGGCCCGGATTGCAGAAGACCAGGTCCCCCTCCGCCAGGCGGATCTCGTCACCATCGCCGGTGATCATCACCGAGTCGTCGAGCGTCAGCGCCAGATGGAAGAACTCCTCGTTCCTCAGAGGCACCGCGGAGACGGCCTGGGCATGCCAGGACATCGTCGTCATCGAGTTTCTCCCGTCGAATCGCGGCCCGGAAAGCAGCAGGACCCGCACATCCCTCGCGCGGTCGAGGCCGGCACCCGCCCCTCCGACCCGGTCGCGAACAGGTGCGACGGCGGGCAGGGCCGGCGACCGCCCCCAGCACCAGGGCGCCGCCGCGGGCGGCCTCACGCACCTCACTGTGGCAGGGGGCCTCACGCCCAGGCATGCGTCACATGACCGTCGACACGACTACGCACCCGGCCGCCCGGCAGGCGCGCCCCACGGATCCACCAGCGCGGCACGGGACCACCACACGACCACCAGCCGACAGAACATCGAGGAGGCCGTTTCCACCCTTCGGTGAAAACGGCCTCCGACCTGCGCAAACGATGGCCGGGTCGAGGGGTCAGGGCGTGGCGGTGAGGGTGGGCCAGAGGGTGGCGCTGGTGACGGACCGGGCCAACGCGGGCGCCCAGGTGGTTTCGTCGCCGTCCTCGTCACGCCAGGACCACAGGCGGGTGGTGGCGAGGTGGAGCGGGCTGAGCCGGGTGATGCCTATCGCGCCGTGGAGTTGGTGGGCGATGCGGGCGATCTCGGCGACCGAGGCGGATGCCTGGGTCTTGGCGGCGGCGACGGCGAAGTGGGCGGCCGCCCCGCCGGTGTCCAGGGGGGTGGCGGCGGCCTGGACGGCGGCGCGCACCAGGGCGGCCTCCTCGATGAGCCGTGCCTGCTCCTGCTTGACGGCCTGGAAGCGGCTGAGCGGACGGCCGAACTGGGTGCGGGCGGCGGTGTGGGCGACCGTCAGTTCCACGCAGCGTTCGGCGGCCCCGGCGATCAGGGCGGCCCGGGCCAGGGCCGCGCGGAGCCGGGCCTCGTCGAGCAGTTCCGGGGAGATCCGGCGGACCTTCGGGGCGGGGATCTCGAGGGCGGCGAGGTGCAGGTCGTCGCGGGGTTCCTCGGCGAGGTTGCCGCCGGGAGTGAGGACGGCCTGGTCCGGGGTGAGGGTGAACAGCACAGGGCCGGAGGGGGCGGTGGCCAGGACGACGACGGCGGTGGCGGTGCGGGCCCAGGGGACGCGGCGCAGGGTGCCGGTGACCAGCAGGGTGTCGTCGTCGCCCAGGCAGCCGGCCGAACCGACGGCGGAGGCGGCCGGACGGGCGTAGCGGATCGTCAGCTCCGGCGCGACGGCGTAGCTGAGCGGGCCGTCCGGGACGGGGAGGCCGACGCGGCGCAGCAGCGGGCGGGCGACCAGGGCGGTCTCGGCGAGCGGGGCGGGGACGGCGCGGCGCCCGGCCTCCTGGGCGGCGGCGAGGAGTTCGGCGGTCGAGGCGTCCGGGGCGGGGAGGGCCACGGCGTCCGGGGCGGTCGTGTTGGTGACGACGGCGATGGCGTCCGCATCGGCGTGGAAGGCGGTGGTGTCGTAGGCGTCGGCGGAGATGGCGGGGGCGCTGGTGTCGATCGTGTGGGTGTTCATCGGTGCTGCTCCAGACCGCGAGTGATGATGCCGCGAAGGATTTCGTTGGTGCCGCCGCGCAGCGTGTAGCCGGGGCTGTGCAGCAGGGCGAAGGCGAGCAGTTCCGGGTGGCTGCCGGGGGTGGCGTGCGGGTCGGCGGGGGTCGGCAGGACGCTGCGGACGGTGTCGACCAGGGTGCCCTCCAGACGGGTGCCGAGGTCCTTGACCAGGGCGGCCTGGGTGTCGGGCGAGGCTCCGGCGTCCAGGGCGGCGGCCACCCCGAGGGACAGTCGGCGGATGCCGTGCAGGCGCGCTGCCAGGATGCCGACCTGGGTGAGCTGTTCGGCTGTCGCGGAGCGCTGCTCCAGTTCGCGGAGCAGGGAGACCAGCAGGGGGAAGGTGGACAGGTAGCGTTCGGGGCCGCTGCGCTCGAAGGCGAGTTCGCCGGTGACCTGCTTCCAGCCGTCGCCCCGCTGCCCGAGCAGCATGCCGTCGGGGACGTCGACGCCTTCGAGGTGGAAGGCGTTGAAGCGGTGCTCGCCGCTCATCAGCCGGATCGGCTCGACCCGCACGCCCGGGGCACGCAGGTCGACGATGAACTGGCTGAGGCCGGCGTGCCTGTCATCGGCCTCGTCGGTGCGGGCGAGGACGATGGCGTAGTCGTTGACGTGAGCGCCGCCGGTCCACATCTTGGTGCCGATCAACCGCCAGCCGTCGGCGGTCCGTTCGGCTCGGGTGGCGACCGAGGCGAGGTCGGAGCCGCTGCTCTTCTCGCTCATGCCGATGGAGAAGAAGCACTGCCCGGCGGCGATCCGGGGCAGGAAGAAGCGGCGTTGCTCCTCGGTGCCGTGCTGGAGGACGGACGGGCCGGCCTGCCGGTCGGAGACCCAGTGGGCGCTGACCGGGGCGCCGGCGGCGAGCAGTTCCTCGATCACCACGTAGCGCTCCAGGAAGCCGCGGCCGGCGCCGCCGTACTCGACGGGCAGGGCCATGCCGACCCAGCCGCGCTCCGCGAGGCGGCGGCTGAAGTCGGGGTCCCAGCCGGCCAGCCAGGAGTCGGGGCGGCCGAGTACGGTGCCGCGGGCGCGCTCCTCGTCAAGGAAGGCGCGGACCTCGGTACGGAGCCGGTGGGCCGATGCGGGCAGGACGACCTCGGGGAATGCCATCGGTGAAGGCGTTGAAGGCGTTGAAGGCGACATGGTTCATTCGCTCCTGGGCTGGTGAACGAGCGGTTGACTTCTCTTCGGTACGGGAGTCCGGTCAGCCTGCGGGGTGCAGCAGGGAAGGGCCGAAGCCGGCTTCCCGGAGGACCTCCTCGGTGTGCTGGCCGATGGCCGGGCAGGGCCGCAGCTCCGGCTCCGGGTAGGCCGAGTAGTGCACCGGGACGCCGATGACCCGGTAGCGGCCCTCGGTGGGGTGGTCGGCCTCGCGCAGCAGGCCGCCCTCGCGGGCGTAGGCGGTGGTGGCGGCGGAGGCCAGGTCGAGCACGGGGGCGGCCGCGATGCCCGCCCGGTCGCAGAACTCCTGCCACTGGGCGCTGGTGTGCCGTGGCGTCAGCTCCGCGAGCAGCGGGTAGAACGCGTCGGCATTGCGGGCCCGGTCGGGGCCGGTGGCGAAGCGCGGGTCGGCGGCCAGTTCGGGGCGGCCCACGAAGGCGGTGAAGTCCCGCCAGTTGCGGTCGCTCTGCGGCAGGATGCACATCCAGCCGTCGGCGGTGCGCAGGGCGCGGCGCTGCGGGCTGAGCGAGCGCGGCGAGCCGAACGCCCCGTCGGTTTCCAGGGCGGCCGCGCCCAGGTGCTCGACCAGGTTGAAGGCGAGCATGGTGTCGGCCATCGGGACCTCGATGTGTTGCCCGGTGCCGCCGTGCTCCCGGTGGTACAGAGCGGCCAGTACCGACTGGGCGATCTGCATGCCGCAGATCTTGTCGGCCAGCACGGTGGGCACGTAGTGGGGTTGGCCGGAGACCTGGTGGTTGAGCCAGACCAGGCCGCTGGCCGCCTGGATGATGTCGTCGTACGCGGCGTGCGTGCCGTAGCGGCTGTCGCTGCGGAAGCCCTGGGCGTTGGCGTAGATCAGGCCGGGGTTGACGGCCGCGACGTCGTGGTAGCCGAGGCGGAGCTTCTCCAGGGCCTGCGGGCGCAGGTTGGTGATGAGGACGTCCGCGGTGCGCAGCAGGGCGAGCAGGGCGTCGCGGCCGTGTGGGGCCTTGAGGTCGATGGCGGCGCTGCGCTTGTTGCGGTTCAGGTTGAGTGCCGCGCCGCCCATGCCGGGGTGGCGCTGCGGCGGGTAGTGGCGCGTCATGTCACCGGTGGGCGGCTCGACCTTGATCACGTCGGCGCCCAGGTCCCCGAGTTGCTGGGCGGCGTACGGAGCCATGATCACGCTGGCCAGTTCGATGACGCGGACTCCGGCGAGGAGTCCTCGGCCGGACGGGCCGCTCGGCTTCTCGGACATCTTCCTGTGCCTCCTGGGGTGTCGGGTGGGGTGGATGAACGGTGGTGCGGTACGGGCGGCGGCGGACACGTGGTGCCGAAGAGGCGGATGCGGTAGGACTCGCCGCACCGGTCGGCACGGGGCAGCGGTTTGCGGTTGCCGGGGCTGGTCGCGTAGCGGTGGCCGAGGCCCTAACGCCACTGGAGCGCGGCGGACCCGAGCGGGGACCGCCGGCCGGGCTGGGGGACCGTGCGCCCGCTGTAGGCGAACGGTGTCGCCGGTTCGGTGAGCGGGCCGAAGTCGGTCCCCGTGGTCGACAGCGCGGCCAGCGGCGCGCGCCCGGGCCGGGGCAGGTCGAGTACGTCCTCCCGCGCGAGCAGACCGAGTTCCCGCACCCAGTGACACACTCCGGCCAGGGTCACGCGGATCCGCCACGAGCCGCCCTCCGCCGCACGCCGGCGCAGGACCGTTGCGACGGCGGCAGCCCCGAGGTAGGCGGCGAGGTAGTCGTTGAGCAGGTACGTCGGCGGCAGCGACGGCCGGTCGGTCCACTCCTCGATGGCGAATCCGGTGGCCGAGCAGGCGAGTTGGTCGAACCCGCCGCGTTCGCCCCAGGGGCCGTCGGCGCCCCAGGCGTGGTATTCGAGGGTGATGAGTCCGGGGCGGCGCCGGACGAGTTCCTCGGTCGACGCCCCGTGCCGGGCGAGTCCCCGGTAGGCGTGGACGAAGACGTCCGCGTCCTGGAGGACGTCGTGGAAGGCCGCGCGGTCGTGATCGTCGCGCAGGTCGCAGTAGGCGTTGCGCTTGCCGCCGCCGGTCATCGCGATCATCGGGATCGGGTCGGGGCGGTCGGGACGCGACAGGTGCAGCACGTCGGCGCCGAACTGGGCGAGGAGCCGCGCCGCGACGGGACCTGCGATGACATGGGTGAGATCGAGCACCCGTACGCCCGCGAGCGCCTCGTCGTCCGCACCGATCGGCTCCAGCGGCCGGGCCGGTCCGTCACCGACGCGTTCGATCTCGACGACCGGGCGCTGCGCGACATGGCGCCCCGCGGGGTGCGCGAGCCACTCGTCCCGGCTGCGCACCACGCAGGCGGCGCCGCCCCGCGCGCAGACGGCCTCCTCCAGCGTGAAGGCGTCCCAGCCGGCCGCGGCCCGCGCGATCCCCACCTTGTCGAGCCCGCACCTCAGCACGGAGTGGACCGCGTCCCGCAGATGCGGATAGGTGGTGATGATGAAGATCCACCGGCCGTCGCGCGCCCGGTAGAAGTCGCTGTTGCCGAGCAGGGTCGGGTCGTCGAGGAGCGCACCGAGCGGGCGTCCCGACAGCGTCGTGTGATGCGTCGCCATGAGCTGGTCGATCGCGGCCCCGGCCTGCACCCGGACCTTCTGGTGCGGGTGGCCGCGCTGTTCGCCGACCGCCGCCGTCTGCCGCCCGAAGACACCGATCGCGGCGGACATGGCATCGGCGAGGCGGTGCACCGAGGGCACCAGGGGATCCGCCCCGACGACGGTGATGTCCTCGGCCCCCCGGGCCGGATCGGGGTCGCCGAGGGTGTGCAGCAGCCGGGAGAGCAGCTCGCCGGTGGACGGCCGAGGCGTCGGCCCGGCCGTGGTCAGCGTGTTCGAAGTCATGCCGGGATGCTCGCTCCCCGCACCGCACGAGCGCCCGCGTTCACGGATATCCGTGAACCGGTGCGGACGTCAGGTCCGCCCCTCCTGGATGTGCGCGAGGAGCCGGGCCGCCGCCCGGTCCAGATTCAGCCGCTCCGAGCGGCCACGACGCCGGTGCGTCAGGACGAGGGCGCCCGTGACGACGGGGCCGTCGGTGACGGGGATCGCGAGCGCGCTGACCTCGGGATCGGCCAGGCCCTCGCTGCGGCTGATCCGCGACGCGCGGATCCCGGGGAGGGCACGGCGGAACTCGGCGACCGCCTCGGGGTCGTGGCGGGCGAGCTCGTCGAGCAGCCCCCGGCGCTCCGCCTCGTCGGTGAAGGCCAGCAGCAGACGGCCCGCGGCGGTGCGCAGGAGCGGCCGGGCCATGTGCTCGTCGGCGAGCGGCAGGAGGCGGGGGATCTCGTCCTCGCCGCCGCGCGCGAGGTGCACGGCGTCGAGCCCGACCCGCACCGTGAGCAGCACCGGGGTACCCGCGACGCGGCTCAGCTCGTTGAGCTCGGCCTGGCCGATCCGCGGGACGACCCGGCCGGCGATGAGGTTGAGGACGTGCGGGGCGGGCCCGAGCCGGTAGCGCCGACGCTGTTCCAGGAGGAATCCCGTCGCGACGAGTCCGTTGACCAGGTCCTGCACCGAACTCGCCGGCGCCCCGACCGTCCGCGCCAACTCGGCCACGGTCACCCCGCCCGGCGCCCGCGCGGCGGCCTCCAGGATCCACACGACCCGGTCCACCGTGCGGTGACGCCGCCGTCGGCCGTGCTCGCTCATCCCGCCCGCCCCGTCCCCGTTGTCCGTCCCCGGCCGTGCGAACGCACGGGCCGCGCCACGCTCTACCGTGCCGCGAAGGCTCCGACCTTGAAGTCGGTGCCGCAGACGCTGAAGACGCCGCCCGGCGAGCCGTTCGCCTTCATCACGTTCACCGTGGTGCCCACGTCCTTGGGCAGCGCGACCTTGACGTGGGACGCCTGCACCGGGCAGGTGTAACGGGCCGACGAGGTGCCCTCGCCGTTCACGTCGTTGTACAGCACGTCCGCCACCACCGCAGCGCCCGCCGGGACGTCGACCGCTTCCGAACCGGCCGTGGAGTTGTCCCCCGAGACCGGGCTCGCCTTGCCCTGGTCGTCGGCGGCGACCACGGTCGTCGGGCCGACGATGGTGCAGGGGGCACCCGAGCTGTTGGTGATCTTGATGGTCGCGGCGGCGGGCTGCGCGTCACTGGCGTGGCCCGAGGACTGAAGGAACGTCACCGAGGTGTTCTTGGTGGTGCAGGCCGCGGTGGCGCCGCCCCCGCCGGTGCCGGAGGGCGTCTTGCCTCCACCGCTCGCGCTCGTCTTGCCCCCGGGCGACGCCGAGGCCGCACCCGGCGCCGAGGTCGCGGCCGAGGTCGCGGCCGCAGCCGGCGCCGAGCTGGAACCCGACGGGGCGGCTGATGACGCGCTGGTGCCGGCGGCGCCGCTGCCCTGCGTGCCACTGTCGTCGTTGCAGGCGGTCAGGGACAGGGCGAGCGCGACGGCGCCGACGGCGAGCAGGGCGGGACGGGTGGTGGTGCGCATGGCTGGTTCCCCCGGTTCTCGTTCGTGGGTCGCGATCCTGTACGAGGTCGCTTCCCCTTGCATGAACGAGGGTGTTGCGGCGCGCTGGCAGATCACTAACGAGCGCGGCGGCGGCGCTATCGCCCCGCTAACGCTCCCGGATCCTGGCGTGTGCCGCCGCGTGCCGGCGCCGCAGTTCGGGCAGTGCGTCCTGGTCGGCGATGTGCAGCAGGGCATCGAGCGCGGTGACGGCGCCCGCGTCGTAGCCGGTCTGCTCGGCCTCGAGCGCGGCCCGCGCGAGGCAGCGCCGCCCGGCCGTGGTGTCGCCGAGCCCGGCCAGCGCCTCGCCCTGCCAGGTGCGCAGGAGCACGCGCCGGGCGACCGCCTCGTGCTCGGGGCCGAGGCCGAGCGCCACCTCGGCCGCCTCGTACGCCTGCCGGTGGCGGCCCGCGCCGAGGTGGATGCGGGCCAGGTGCTGGAGCGCGAGCATCCGGGTGTGCGCGTCACCGGCCTCGGTGGCGAGGGCGAGGGCGCGGGTGCAGGCCGTTTCGGCGGCGCCGGGTTCGTCGTCGGGGAGGGCCGCGGCGAGGTTGACGAGGGCGGTGGCCTCGCCGAGTACGTCGCCTGCGCGGGCCGCGAGTTCGGGTGCGACCCGCAGGTGCCGGACGGCCTCGGCGGTGCGGCCCTCCTCGGCGAGCACCCAGCCGAGCAGGGTCAGGACGCGGGCCTCCGCATAGGGGTCGGCGCAGGCGCGGGCGTCGGTGAGGGCGGCCTCCAGGGTGGGCGCCCAGTCGGCGAGGACCCGCCAGACCACGAACGGCCACTGCGTCACGGCGATCCGCCAGGCCCGCTCGGGCCGGCCCTCGGCGCGGGCCGCGGCGGCGATCAGGGCGAGGTCGTCGCGTTCGGCGGCGAACCAGCCGAGCGCCTCCTCGCGACTGGTGAAGTCCCTTACCGCGTGCGGCTGCTGAAAGTCGTCGGGTTGTACGAAGGCGGGCTCCCCGCCAGGTTCCGCGGCCTCGGAGGCGGACAGCGCGGTCGCCACGCAGTGGTCGTAGAGGCGCAGCCGGGCCGCGGCGCGGGAGGCCGGGTCGCGGCTCTGGCTACGCGCGTAGAGACGGACCAGGTCGTGCAGGACGTAGCAGCCGGGGGCGGTCTCGGTGAGCAGGTGCGCGGCGACCAGGCGGTCGAGGGCGCGGGCCGCGTCCGGCGGGGTCGTACCGGCGAGCGCGGCGGCGCTGAACCGGTCGACGTGTGTGCCCGGGTGATGGCCGAGCGCGGTGAACAGCTGCGCCGCGTCGGCGGGGAGGTGGGCGGTGGTGAGCCGCAGCGCGGAGGCGACGCCGACGTCCTCGGCGGCGAGCAGCGCGAGCCGCTGGCGCTCGTCGGCGAGCCGGTCGGCGAAGGAGGCGAGGCCGAGGGCGGGGAGTTCCACCAGCCGAGCGGCGGCGACCCGCAGCGCGAGCGGCAGCCCGCCGCACAACTCGGCCGTACGGCGGGCCGCTTGGGGCTCGGCGGCGGTGCGATGCTCGCCGAGGACACGGGTGAGCAGGGCCACACTGTCATCGGTGGCGAGGACGTCGAGGGCGACGACGCGGGCGGCGTCGGAGGCGACGAGACCGGCGAGGCGGGCACGGCTGGTGACGACGGTGACGCAGCCGGGTCCCGTGGGCAGCAGCGGGCGCACCTGGGCGGAGGTACGGGCGTTGTCGAGGACGACGAGCAGGCGCAGCTCGGCGGTGAGCGAGCGGAACAGGGCACCGGCGGCGTCCGCCGACTCGGGCATCCGGCGCGGTGGAACGTCGAGAGCGACGAGGAACTCCCGCAGCAGCTCGGCCGGTTCGGGGTCCGAGGTGTCGCTGAACCCGCGCAGATCGGCGTAGAGCGTCCCGTCGGGGAAGTCGGGGTGCCGGCCGGCCGCCCAGTGCACGGCCAGTGCGGTCTTGCCGACCCCGGCGGGCCCGGTGACCACGACGACCGGCCCGTCGGGTCCGGCCGCGGCCGCGGTCAGCGCGGCGCTCTCCGTGGCGCGGCCGTGGAATCCACGCGGGGTACGAGGCAGCAGGTTGGGCCGGACCCGAACGGGTTCCAGGGCGGGTCGGGGCGCATCAGCCCGGGCCGCGAGGGCGCCGTCGGGACCGAGGGCGAGGGTGAAGGCGGCGGTCAACTCGGCGCCCGGAGCGACACCGAGCTCGTCGGCGAGGACCTGGCGGGCGCGGTGGTAGGCGTCCAGGGCCTCCGAGGAACGCCCCGCGTGGTGCAGCGCCTCGACCAGCCGGGCGGCCAGCGGCTCGCGCAGCGGATGGGCCCCGGTCTCCGGTCGCAACAGCTGGACGGCGCGCTCGTGTTCACCGCCCACCACGTACGCGTCGGCGAGCAGCTCGACCGCCGCGAGCCGCGCCTCGTCCAAGGTGTGCGCGGCGGAGCGAAGCAGCGGCGACGGGTAGGCGCCGGCCAGCGCGGGGCCCTGCCACAGGGCGAGCGCCTCGGCGAGCAGCGCGGCCCTGTCACCCGGGTCGGTGGCACGGCGGGCGAGCGCCACAAGCCCCTCGAAGCGGTGGGCGTCGAGCAGCGTCTCCGGCAGTTCCAGGTGGTACGCGGAGCCGCGCGTGCTCAGCTCCACGCCGTACGCCGACGCGTCGACGCCCGCCAACAGTGCCCGCAGGCGCGAGACATGGCCCTGGATCACGGTGCGGGCGTGCAGCGGTGGTTCGTCGTCCCACAGCGCCTCGGTGAGCGTGTCGACGGAGACCGCGACATTGGCCCGCAGCAACAGCATCGCGAGCAGACTGCGCCGCTTGGCGGGCCCGAGCGACAACGGCCCATCGCTCCCGCTGACCGACACGGGGCCGAGGACCTGGAACTCCATGGACGGAACCCTATCTTCCGAGGGCTACTGGGGATCGGGACGTCGAACTGTACGGAAACCGCGCTGCCCCGTCACCGACCAGCCCGGCCGACCGGCAACGGAGCCGATGGGACGCCCAGTACGTGTCGTCGCCCTCCTCGTCGCGCCAGGGCAACGGATCGTCAGGCCAACCGATCACGGCAGACATGGCATCGGCGAGGCGATGCACCGACGGCACCAGGGGATCCACCCCGACGACGGTGATCTCCTCGTCCCCGGGCCGGATCGAGGTCACCGAGAGCGTGCAGCAGCGGGGAGACCATCCCGCCACTGGACGCCCGAGGCGTCGACCCGGCCGTGGCCAGCGTGCTCGAAGTCATCCCGAGATGCTCGCCCCCCGCACCCCACGATCGCCCGAACTCACGGATATCCGTGAACCGATGCGAACGCCACGTCCACCCCTCCCGGATGTGCACCAGAAGCCCGGCCCCCGATCACCCCACAGCGGGCCGGCTCCGGCCGATTCTCCCACTCGCACCGCCCCACCGATGATCACCGTGCACAGATGATCAGGAGTCGATCGGGCCTGCGGAGGCGTCCGGAAGGTGCCGCACGACGCCTCTGGCGTGCGGCCCGAGGGCCCCCACCCCGGACGCGACCACTCCGAACCCACTTGGTCCCCTCGTCGGCGGGTATCGGCATGCGGTACGGGTTGCCCTGGCCGTCGTGGAGAAGAGTCAGGAGCTTCTGCCCATTGGATATCTTCTCGACTGGGTGCCCGAGCAGCCATGCGAGAACGTGGGCGTAGTCGGCAGGAACGAAGTCGTCGAAGACGGGTTTGGCTGACAGACCGGCTATCGGCAGGGACTGGATAGATCACGAAACCGCACTGGAGTAGTTGTACTGACCTGTCGGGCGGGCTGCCGGAAGATGTGATGATCACCTCAGCCGTTTCAGGTGTTTCATGGCGAATGGGGGGAGTTTTGTTGCGGCCACATGGATACGGAACGTTCTGGTAATCCCAGGCAATCCGGCGGATACGTTTTTGACATTTGACAGGGTCAGGCAAGATCATCCACGCTTGACTGGCGGAACGGCGGCCAATTAAATTGATCACGTACTGATCTTCCTCGGTCGGACAGCCGGCCGGGTCAGGCAAAAGAAAAGGAAGTCGGTTTCGGCGGTATCAACGCGTGAGCAGACGCACGTCGATATTGCATGTGCCGCACACGGCCGCATGCTCAGCAGGGGTTTCTTGAAGGGGAATATCCCCTTACCTCGCCACGGACATGCCCAGACGGGCGCACGCGGAGTTTTTGCATGTTAGACATCAGCCTTGAATATCTGGTGATCGGCGCCGGGTCGGCCGGACACTATCACCGCGATGAGCTCGTCACCACGCTTCACCTGTCCGACTATCTTGAAGACCGATGGACACGGCCTGACCTCCACGTGGAGCCGCTGGAGTCGCTGTTTGCGTAAGTGATTCCGGCCGCCGTCCAGAGCCACCGGGGATGTCTGGCGTGGTCATTTCTTCAGCCTGGCCTTTCGGTAGGTGCAGGTCCCGACTTCACGGGAGCGGGTGGCGTCGGCTGTCTGTCGACTGACGCCGCGAGGCGATCCGATCTTTCGGGGTCGCAAAAGCCATCTCCCCGTGATCCCTCTGTCCGTCGAGAAGAAAGGGGGCTCGCCATGAGCTACGACCACTGAGAATAGACA
>NZ_JBHVET010000023.1:0-28165 GCF_042802135.1 Kitasatospora sp. NPDC057512 | reverse complement strand
GCCGGTGTGGCAGGTCAGACGCGGCGGCGCTTGGGCGGGCGGCATCCGTTGTGCGGGGTGGGGCGTCACCGCCTACGTGCTGGACGGCGCGCTGCGCCCGGTGCCGCCCGGCCTGCCGGGGGAGCTGTACCTGGCCGGGCGGCAGGTCGCCCGCGGCTACCTCCACCGGCCCGGGCTGACCGCCGGCCGCTTCCTCGCCGACCCGTACGGTGCCCCCGGCGCCCGGATGTACCGCACCGGCGACCTCGCCCGCTGGGACGCCGACGGGCAGTTGGAGTTCCTCGGCCGGGCCGACGACCAGGTCAAGATCCGCGGCTTCCGGATCGAACCCGGCGAGGTCGAGGCCGCCCTGCTGACCCACCCCGACCTCGCGGACTGCGCCGTCGCCGCCCGCGAGCAGGGCGGTCGGACCCTGCTGGTCGGCTACCCGGTGCCGGCCGCCGACCGGGTGCCGCCCGCCGAGGAGCTGCGCGCCTGGCTGCGGCGCACCCTGCCCGACCACCTGGTGCCCACCGCGTTCGTCCCGCTCGCCCGCGTCCCGCGCACCACCAGCGGCAAGACCGACCGGCGCGCCCTGCCCGCCCCGCCCGCCCAGCCGGACCGCACCACCCCGTACGTCGCCCCGCGCCCCGGCGCCGAGGAGCGGCTCGCCGCGATCTGGGCGGAGGTGCTCGGCGTGCGGCGGGTCGGCGCCCGGGACAACTTCTTCGCGCTCGGCGGCGACTCCATCCTCAGCATCCAGATCGTCTCCCGGGCCCGCGCCGCCGGACTCGCCCTCACCACCAAGGACGTCTTCCGCTACCAGAACGTCGCCGAACTCGCCCTCTGCGCCGGGGAGTCGACCGTACGGACGGAGGCGGACGAGGCCGAGCCCGCCGAGGCGCCGCTCACCCCGATCCAGCACTGGTACCTCGACCACCGCCGCCCCGGCGAGGCGCTGCGCTTCACCATGACCCAGCGGCTGGCACTGGCCCCGGACACCGACCCGGCGGCACTGCGGCGGGCGGTGCTCGCGCTGGCGGAGCACCACCCGGCGCTGCGCACCCGCTTCCACCACGGCGAGGACGGCTGGCACCAGGAGGTCCTGGCGCAGGCACCGGACGGCGTCTTCACCCACCACCGGACCGTCCTGGAGACGGAGGTGCAGCGGGCCGCCGAGGAGGCCCAGCGCTCCCTCGACCCGCTCCGGGGCCGGATGCTGCGCGCCCTGTACTTCGACGGCGGCGGCGACGAGCCCGGCCAGCTCGTCCTGACGATCCACCACCTGGCCGTGGACGGCGTCTCCTGGCGCATCCTGCTGGCCGACCTCGAAGCGGCCCACCGCGCCGCCCGGGCCGGCGCGCCCGTCCGGCTGCCGGAGCCGGGCACCTCCTACACCCGGTGGGCCGCCCGGCTGGAGCGGCACACCCGCTCCGGCGCCCTGGACGGCGACACCGCGTACTGGACCCGCACCGGCGAGGCCCCGGCCGGACTGCCCGCCGGGCGGCCCGGCGCCAACACCCACGGCACCGCCGCCACCGTCACCGTGACGCTGGACGAGCGGACCACCGGGGCGCTGCTGCGCCGCGTCCCCGAGGTCTACCGCACCCAGGTCAACGACGTCCTGCTCAGCGCCCTCGGCCGCACCCTGGCCCGCTGGTGCGGCCGGGACACGGTGCTGATCGGGGTGGAGGGCCACGGCCGCGAGGACCTCTTCCCCGAGCAGGACCTCTCCCGGACGGTCGGCTGGTTCACCGCCGAGTTCCCGCTCGCCCTGCGCGTCGACCCGGAGGCGGGCTGGCACCACACCCTGCGCTCGGTCAAGGAGCAGCTGCGCGCCGTCCCGCTGCGCGGACTCGGCCACGGCGCGCTGCGCCACCTGCGCCGCCCCTCCGCCCTCCCGGAGGACGCGGCCGCGCCGCAGGTCGGCTTCAACTACCACGGCCAGTGGGACACCCGCGGCGGCGCCGACGGGCTGCTGCGCGGCTCGCTGCCCCCGGCAGGCCGGGACACCGACCCCGACGAGCCCCGCCCCTACCTGCTGGACGTCATCGGGGCGGTCCAGGACGGCCGGCTCGAACTGGGCTGGACCTACCCGGCGGAGGTGTACGAGGAGGCCACCGTCCGCGCCCTCGCCGAGCAGACCCTCCAGGCGCTGCGCGAGCTGGCCGAGCACTGCGCGAGCCCCGGCGCCGGCGGCCGCACCCCGTCCGACTTCCCGCTGGCCGGCCTCGACCAGGAACGGCTGGACGGCCTGGTCGGCGACGGCCGCGAGGTCGCCGACGTGCTGCCGCTGACCCCGCTCCAGTCCGGCATGCTCTTCCACGGCCTGGTCGACGAGGACGGCGCCTACGTGGACCGGATCGCCGTCCGGCTGGCCGGCGTCGCCGACCCGGCGGCCTTCGCCGCCGCCTGGCAGCAGGTCGCCGACCGCACCCCGGCGCTGCGCACCGCCGTGCACTGGCGCGGCCTGCCGCACCCCGTCCAGCTGGTCGCGCGCCACGCCGCCCTGCCCGTCCGCCACCTCGACTGGCGCGCCCTGACGCCCGGACAGCGCGCCGAGGAGACCGAGCGGCTGCTCGCCGAGGAGCGGGCCGCCGGCCTGGACCTGGGCACCGCGCCGCTCACCCGGCTCGCCCTGGCCGCGCTGCCCGGCGAGGAGGTGCTGCTGCTCTGGTCCACCCACCACGTGATCCTGGACGGCTGGAGCACCGGGCAGCTGCTCACCGAGGTCTGCGAGGAGTACGCCGCGCTGACCGGCGGCCCGCAGGCGCCCCGCCCCGTCCGCCGCCCGTTCGCGGACTTCCTGGCCTGGCTGCGCGAACAGGACGAGCGGTCCGCCGAGGAGCACTGGAGCGCCGCGCTGGCCGGGTTCACCGAACGGACCGCGCTGCCCTACGACCGCCGCCCCGCCGGGGCCCACCGGGCCCGCTCCACCGCCGCCGTCCACCGCGTCCTGGACGAGGCGGCCTCCGCCCGGCTGCGGGAGAACGCCGCGGCCGCCGGACTGACCGTCAACACCCTGGTCGAGGGCGCCTGGGCGCTGCTGCTGGCCCGCTACGGCGGCACCGCGGACGTGGTCTTCGGCACCACCGTCTCCGGGCGCCCGGCCGAACTGCCCGGCGTCGAGACGATGATCGGCCTGTTCATCAACACCGTGCCCGCCCGGGTCCGGATCCCCTCCGGCGGCGTGCTGCCCTGGCTGCGCGACCTCCAGGACCGGCAGAGCGAGGGCCGCGGCCACGACCACCTGGCGCTGACCCGGATCCAGGGCCTGAGCGAACTGCCCGCCGGGGAGCCGCTGTTCGACAGCATGCTGGTGTTCGAGAACTACCCCGTCGACGAGTCCGCCGCGGACCGCACCGGGGTCCGGGTGGTCGAGGTGCGCGCCGACGACGCCACCACCTTCCCCTGGTGCCTGCGTGCCCACCTGAGCGGACGGCTCGCCTTCGACCTGGCGTACGACCCCGCGCTCTTCGAGCAGCGCACCGCCCGGGACGCCGCCGACCGCCTCGCCCTGCTGCTGACCGCCCTCGCCGACGGCCTGGACGGCGACCTCGCCGCGCTGGACCCGCTCACCCCGGCCGACCGCGAACTGCTCGCCTCCTGGCACACCACCGCCCGCCCGCCGGCGCCGCGCAGCCCGCTGCGGATCTTCGCCGAACGGGTCCGCTGCACCCCCGACGCCCCCGCCGTGCGCGACGGCGGGCGCGAGCTGAACTACCGCGGGCTGGACGACTGGTCCGACCGGCTGGCCGCCCGGCTGCTCGCCGACGGCCTGGCCCCCGAGGACCGGGTCGCCCTGGCGATGGACCGCGGCACCGAACTCGTCGTCGCCCAGCTGGCCGTCCTCAAGGCCGGCGGCGCCTACCTGCCCGTCGACCTCCGCGCCCCCGAGGAGCGCCGCCGCACCCTGCTGGAACGGGCCGGCGCGGCCGTGACCCTGACCGCCGGACAGGTCGCCGCCGCCCGCGACGGGGCGCCCGCCCCGCACCTGCCGCCCGCCGACCCCGACCGGCTCGCGTACGTGATGTACACCTCCGGCTCCACCGGCGAGCCCAAGGCCGTCGCCGTCCGCCACCGCGACGTCGCCTCGCTCGCCACCGACAGCCGCTTCACCGGCGGCCGCTGCGCCCGGGTGCTGCTGCACTCGCCGGTCGCCTTCGACGCCGCCACCTTCGAGGTGTGGGCGCCGCTGCTGAACGGCGGCTGCGTCCTGGTCGCCCCCGAGGGGCCGGTGGACGCCGCGCTGCTGCGCCGCCTGGCCGGCCCCGACGGGCCGACGGCCCTGTGGCTCACCGCCGGGCTGTTCCGGCTGCTCGCCCAGGACGCGCCGGACTGCTTCACCGGCCTGCGGACCCTGTGGACCGGCGGCGACGTGGTGCCCGCCGCCGCCGTGCGCCGCGTCCTGGCGGCCTGCCCCGGGCTGACCGTGGTGGACGGCTACGGGCCCACCGAGACCACCACCTTCGCCACCGCCCACGCCCTGTCGGACGCCGCCGCGGTGCCCGACACCGTCCCGATCGGCCGCCCGCTGGACGACCGCCGGGCACACGTCCTGGACGCCCGGCTGCGGCCCGTCCCGCCGGGCTGCGCGGGCGAGCTCTACCTGGCCGGCGAGGGCCTGGCCCGCGGCTACCTGGGCCGCCCCGGCGCGACCGCCGCCCGCTTCCTCGCCGACCCCTCCGGCCCGCCCGGCGCCCGGATGTACCGCACCGGGGACCTCGCCCGGCGCCGCCCCGACGGCACCGTGGAGTTCCTCGGCCGCGCGGACGACCAGGTGAAGATCCGCGGCTTCCGGGTCGAGCCCGCCGAGGTGGAGGCGGCGCTGGCCGCCCACCCGCTGGTCGCCGACGTCGCCGTGGTCGTCCGCGAGGACCGGCCCGGCGCCCGCCGGCTGGTCGCCTACGCCGTCGGCACCGACGGCGCCGTCGACCCCGGGGAGCTGCGGGAGTTCGCCGCCCGCGCGCTGCCCGACTACCTCGTCCCGGCCGCCTTCGTCCCGCTCGACGCCCTGCCGCTCAGCCGCAACGGCAAGGTCGACCGCGCCGCCCTCCCGGCGCCCGAGGAACAGCCCGGCAGCGGGCGCCGCGCACGCGTCGAACCGCGCACGGCGGCCGAACGCCGCACCACCGAGCTCTTCGCCGAGGTCCTCGGCATCCGCCCGCCCGGCACCGACGAGGGCTTCTTCGACCTCGGCGGCGACTCCATCCTCAGCATCCGGCTCGCCGCCCGCCTCGCCGAGGCCTTCGGCACCGAGCTCGGCCCCCGCGCCGTCTTCGACCACCCCACCCCGGCCGGCCTGGCCCGGCTGCTCACCGAGGAGCCCGCCGTCCCGGCCCGCCCGCCCGTCGTCCCGGTGCCCCGCACGGGCGCCGCCCCGATGTCCCACGCCCAGCAGCGCCTCTGGTTCCTGGAGGAGTTCACGCCCGGCGTCTCCGAGAACGTCGCGCTCGCGCTGCGGCTGCGCGGCACCCTCGACGCCGGCGCCCTCGGCGCGGCCCTGGACGCCCTGACGGCCCGGCACGAGTCGCTGCGCACCACCTTCGACAGCGTCGACGGCCACGGCGTCCAACTGGTCCACCCGCCGCGCGCCGTACCGCTGCCGCTGCACGACCTCTCCGGGCGGCCCGCCGACGAACGGCCGCGGGCCCTGCGCGACCTGCTCGCCGCCGACCGCGCCCGCCCCTTCGACCTGCGCCGCGGACCACTGTTGCGCGCCACCCTGGCCCGGCTGGCCGACCGTGAGCACGTGCTGGCGCTGACCCTGCACCACATGGTCACCGACGGCTGGTCCACCGGCGTGCTGCTCACCGACCTGGCCCACCTCTACCGTGCCGAACTCGGCTCCACCGAAGCCGAGTTGGCGCCCCTTCCGGTGCAGTACGCCGACTACGCCCACTGGCAGCGCGCCGCCGGGGCCCCCGCCGGGGACCAGCTCGCCTACTGGAAGGGCCAACTGACCGGCGTGGTACCGCCGCAGCTGCCCACCGACCGGCCCCGGCCCGCGATGCGCACCGCCAACGCCGCCAACGCCGCCACCGTCCGACTGGAGCTGCCCGCCGGCACCGCCCGCCGGCTGGCCGAGGTCGGCCGGGAGCGCGGCGCCACCCTGTTCACCACCCTGGTCGCCGCCGCCCAGGCCTACCTGGCCCGGCTCTGCGGGGACACCGACATCACCGTCGGCACCATCACCTCCGGCCGGCACCGGCCTGAGATCCAGCGGCTCGTCGGGTTCTTCGTCAACACCCTGGTGCTGCGCTCCCGGGTCGAGCCCGGACAGCCCTTCGACGCCCTCCTCGGCGAGGTGCGGCAGACCGTCCTGGACGCCTTCGCCCACCAGGACGTGCCCTTCGAGAAGGTGGTCGACGAGGTCCAGCCGGTGCGCGACACCAGCCGCAGCCCGCTGTTCCAGGTCCACGTGGTGCTCCAGAACGCGCCGTCCGCCGAACCCGACCTGCCGGGCCTCGACGTGACCGGCATCGAGCCCGACGCCGTACGGACGCCCTTCGAGCTGGTGCTGGAGTTCGTCGAGACCGCGAGCGGCGCCCTGCACGGCCTGTTCACGTACGACACCGACCTGTTCGACGCGGCCACCGTCGAGCGGATGGCCGGCCAGCTCGCCACCCTGCTCACCGCCGTCGCCGAGGACCCGTCCCGCCCCGTCGGCGCGCTGCCGCTGGCCGGCCCGGACGAGCCGCCCGCCGAGCCGCACGGCGGCTTCCGCCCCGTCCCCGAGGCGACCCTGCCCGAGCTGTTCGAGCGCCGGGCCGCCGCCACCCCCGGGGCACCGGCCCTGCTCGACGGCGAACGGGAACTGAGCTACGCCGAACTCGACCGGGCCGCCAACCGGCTGGCCCACCGGCTCATCCGGCGCGGCGTCGGCCCCGAGCGGCTGGTCGCCCTCGCGCTGCCCCGCTCGGCGGCCATGGTGGTCGCCCAGCTCGCCGTCGCCAAGGCCGGCGGCGCCTTCCTCCCGGTCGACCCGGACTACCCGGCGCCCCGGCGGGAGTTCATGGTCCGCGACGCCGCCGCCCACCTGGTGCTCGACGACCCGGCGCAGGTCTGGACCGCCGAGGGCCCGGACACCGCGCCCACCGACGCCGACCGCACCACCGCCCTCACCCCCGCCCACCCCGCCTACGCGATCTACACCTCCGGCTCCACCGGAACGCCCAAGGGCGTCCTGGTCACCCACCGCGGCCTCGCCGTCTTCGCGGCGGCCGCCGCCGAGCAGTACGCCGTCGGCCCCGGCGACCGGGTCCTCCAGTTCGCCTCGCCCAGCTTCGACGCCTCCGTCCTGGAACTGTGCATCTCGCTGCTCTCCGGGGCCGCCCTGGTCACCGGCGAGGAGGGGCCGCTGGTCGGCGAACGGCTCGCCGAGGCGCTGGCCGCCCGCCGGATCAGCCACACCCTGATCCCCCCGGCCGCGCTGGCCACCCTGGAACCGGAGACCGCCGCGGCCCTGACCGGGCTGCGCACCCTGGTGGTCGGCGCCGAGGCCTGCCCGGCCGACCTGGTCGACACCTGGGCCCCCGGCCGGCGGATGGTCAACTCCTACGGCCCCACCGAGGCCACCGTCGTCGCCACCTGGACCGGCCCGCTCGCCCCCGGCACCGGCAGCCCCACGATCGGCCGCCCCAGCGGAGCCACCCGCGCGTACGTCCTGGACACCGCCCTGCGGCCGGTGCCGCCCGGCGTCACCGGGGAGCTCTACCTGGCCGGCCCCGGCCTCGCCCGCGGCTACCTCGGCCGCCCCGGCCTCACCGCCCGGTGCTTCCTCCCCGACCCGTACGGAGCCCCCGGCGAGCGGATGTACCGCACCGGCGACCTCGTCCGCCGCGCCGCCGACGGCCGGCTCCGGTTCGCCGGCCGCGCCGACGAGCAGATCAAGCTGCGCGGATTCCGGATCGAACCCGGGGAGGTCGAGAGCGCCCTGCGCCGCAGCCCCCTGGTGCGCGACGCCGTCGTCACCGTCCGCGCCGACGGCCCGGGCGGCGGCCGGCTCGTCGGCTACGTCGTCCCCGCCGACGCCACCGCCGGCGCACCCGCCCTCGACCTGCGGCTCCACCTCGCCGAGACGCTGCCGCCGCACCTCGTCCCCTCGGCCTTCGTCGCGCTGGAGCGGCTCCCGCTCACCCCCAACGGCAAGCTCGACCGGCGGGCCCTGCCCGACCCCGGACCCGCCCAGGCCGCGGCCGGCCCCGGCCGGGCGCCGGAGACCGACCTCGAACGCCGGATCGCCCGGATCTGGGCCGACGTCCTCGGCCTCGACGAGGTCGGCGCCGACGACAACTTCTTCCTCCTCGGCGGCGACTCCATCCTCAGCATGCAGGTGGTGTCCCGGCTGCGCCGCGACGGCCTGCACCTGGCCACCCGCGACCTGTTCAGCCACCAGACCGTGGCCGAACTGGCCACCGTCGTGCGCACCGCCACCGAGCGCGCCGACGACGGCCCGGTGACCGGCGGCGTCCCGCTCACCCCCATCCAGGAGTGGTTCCTGACCACCCCGCGCGCCGCCCACCACCACTTCAACCAGTCCACCCTGCTCGAACTCTCCGCCGACCCCGACCCGGCGGCGCTGCGCGCCGCGCTCGTCGCCCTGCTGGAGCACCACGACGCCCTGCGGATGCGCTTCACCCGCGACGAGTCCGGCTGGCACCAGTTCAACCCGCCGCCCGCCCCCGCCGAGGACCTCCTGGCCCACCACGACCTGACCGGGCAGGACACCGGGGCCGCCGACGCGGCCATGGCCAAGGCCGCCGACGAGTTGCACGCCGGCTTCGACCTGGCCCGCGGCCCGCTGCTGCGCGCCGCCCTGTTCACCGGCCACCCGGAACACCCGGCCCTGCTGCTCCTGGTCGCTCACCACCTGGTCGTCGACGCCGTCTCCTGGCGGGTGCTGCGCGACGACCTGGAGAGCGCCCACCGGCAGGCCGGCCAGGGCGGGCCGATCACCCTGGGGGAGCGCGGCACCTCCTTCCGGGACTGGGCGCACCGGCTCGCCGCCCATGTCGCCGAGGGCGGCCTGGACCACGAACTGCCCTACTGGGAGCAGGCGGTGGGCGCCCGGGCGGCCCTGCCCGGCAGCCCGTCCGGGCCCGGTGGCACCGAGGCCGCGGCGGTCACCGTCGAACTCGACGAGGCCGACACCGAGGCGCTGCTGCGCGCCGCCCCCGCCGCCTACCGC
Source organism: Kitasatospora sp. NPDC057512 (assembly GCF_042802135.1). Lineage (NCBI taxonomy): Bacteria > Bacillati > Actinomycetota > Actinomycetes > Kitasatosporales > Streptomycetaceae > Kitasatospora > Kitasatospora sp. NPDC057512. The sequence goes on along the minus strand of NZ_JBHVET010000023.1, from coordinate 18,996 downwards.
ACCCGGGTCAACGACGTGCTGCTGGCCGCCCTCGCCCTCGCCCTGGCCCGCTGGAGCGGCCAGCAGCGGATCGGCCTGGACCTGGAGGGGCACGGCCGCGAGGACCTGCTGGACGACGTCGACCTGTCCCGTACGGTCGGCTGGTTCACCACCGTCCACCCCGTCGCCCTCCACGTCCCCGACCCCGCCGACCTCGGCCCGGACCGCGACTGGCGCGCCCTGGTGAAGTCCGTCCGCCGCCAACTGCGCGCGGTGCCCGGCAACGGGCTGGGCTTCGGCGCCCTGCGCACCTTCGGGACGCCCGAGGTCCGCGAGCGCCTCGCCGCCGGCGGCCACGGCCAGGTGGTCTTCAACTACCTCGGCCAGTGGGACGCCCGGCCCGAGGCCGCCGGCGACGGCCTGGTCCGCGCCGAACTCGGCTCCTTCGGCCAGGACCACGACCCCCGGGACGGCGGCTCCCACCCGCTGGAGGTGGTCGGCGCGGCCCAGCACGGACGCCTCGCCTTCACCTGGCACCACCGGCCCGCCGTCCACGACACCGGGGCCGTCCGCCGGGCCGCCGAGGAGTTCGCCGCCGCCCTGCGGCAGATCGCCCGGCACGCCCGGGAAGGACGGTGACGACACCACCCCACCCGTACCGGACCCGCCGAGACCTATCCACGATGACGAAGGAGCCCGACATGGACGAGAACACCCGTTACCAGGTGCTGCGCAACGACGAGGAGCAGTACTCCCTCTGGCCCGCCGACCTCGACGTCCCGGCCGGCTGGCAGCCCGTCGGCACCGAGGGCACCGAGGCCGAGTGCACCGCCTACGTCGACGAGGTGTGGACCGACATGCGCCCGAAGAGCCTGCGCGAGCGCATGGAGAACGCCGGAGCCTGACCGGCCGCGGGGACGGGGCCGCCGGCCGCGCCGACCGGCCCCGCCCCCGCGGCTGACGCACCACCGAACCACCACGACCCAAGAGGAGAGCAGCATGACCCCTCCGCTGCGCACCGAGCACCTGGAGTTCATCCCCTACCGGCCCGAGGACGAGGACGCCTTCGTCTCGCTGCTCCGCAACGCGGACGTGTGCCGCTGGATGGGCCAGGACCTCGTTCCCGAGCCGGACATCCGCACGCTGTTCCGCGCGATCCTGACCGACGTATACCCGCAGGACCTCTTCGACATCTGGGGCCTCTGGCTGGACGGCGCGTACGCCGGCCACGCCGAGGTCAAGCGCACCGGGAACGTCGACGGCCACGAGCTGGTCACCGCGCTGGCCCCGGAGTTCTGGGGCCGGGGCCTGGGCGCCGAGGTGGTCCGCGGCCTGATCCGCTACGCCGGCGACGATCTCGGGCTCAAGGAGGTCTACGGCATGGTCGGCGCGGAGAACACCCCGAGCCTGACGATGTGCCGCCGGCTCGGCTTCCGCCACCTGCGCGACGTCGTCGGGGACGACGGCTCGGTGACGAAGCTGCTCGCCGTCTCCACCACCGACCAGGGCTGAGCCGCCCCGGCCCGCGGCGGGCCCGGCCGTACGGTGAGGGTGCCGGAGCCGCCGGCACCGTCGCCACGAGGAGGCCGCCGCATGCGAGACCGACCGACCGCGGGGCTCGACCTGCCGCCCGAGGACCGGGACGGCGCGCCGCTGACGGGCTGGACCCGTCGGCACTGGATCGCGGTCGCGGACCACCTGCTGGCGTCCCTACGGCCCTACCGCAGCCCGCTCGGGGCGCGGATCTCGCCGCCGGGGCGCGGCAGCTGGTCGGGCGGCGACACCGACGGCCTGGAGGGCTTCGCGCGGACGGCGGTACTGGCCGCCGTCCGGCTGGCGGCCGGGGACGAGCCGGCGCGCGGCCGCCTCGGCGAGCTGGCGGACCAGGTCACCGCCGGGCTGCTCGCCGGCACGGACCCCGGCGGGCCGGAGCGCTGGCCGGCCGTCACCGACTACTCGCAGCAGATCGTCGAGGCCGCGTCGATCGCGGTGGCCCTGCACGAGTCCCGCCCGTGGATCTGGGAACGGCTGACCCCCGGTCAGCGCGAGCAGGTGGCGCAGTGGCTCGGCGGGACGGTCGGCCGGGGGGTGCGGGAGAACAACCACGTGCTCTTCCAGGCGGTGGTCGGCGAGTTCCTCGCCTTCGTCGGCGCCGGGCACGACCGAGGCGAGATCGAGTCCCGGCTGGAGCAGATCGAGCCGTGGTACTCCGGCGACGGCTGGTACCTGGACGGCCCGGAGACCCGCCACGACTACCGCTCGGGCGGCCCGGAGGAGTTCGCCGTCGGCCCGGAAGCGGCCTACGACGCCGGCCGCCGCTTCGACCACTACAACGCCTGGGGGTTCCACCTCTACCCGCTGCTCTGGGCGCGGATCGCCGGGGAACGCGCCGGGGCCCGGGCGGCGCTGTACCGCGAACGGCTGCACCGCTTCCTCGCCCAGTACCGGTGGCTGTTCGGGCCGGACGGCGCGGTGCTCCACCAGGGGAGGTCGCTGAGCTACCGCTTCGCCTGCCTGGCCCCGTTCTGGCTCGGGGCGCTGGACGGCGCGACCCCGCTCAGCCCGGGGCAGACCCGCCGCCTGGCCTCCGGCGTGCTGCGGCACTTCACCGAGCGGGGCGCGCCCGACCCGCGCGGCCTGCTCCCGCTTGGCTGGTACGGGGAACAGAGCGCGGCCGCCCAGGTCTACAGCTCGCCCGGCTCGCCGTACGCGGCGGCCATGGGGTTCCTGGGGCTGCTGCTCCCGGCCGGCCACCCGGTATGGACGGCGCCCGAGGAGCCGCTCGCGCGGGAGCGCGCCGACCTGACGGCCGCGCTGCCCGTCCCCGGGTTCCTCGTCCACCGGACCGCCTCCGACGGGCTCGTCCGGGTGCTCAACCACGGCTCCTGCTACCTGACCGCCCCGCCGGCCGTCGAGCGCGACGAGCCGCACTACGCCAGGCTCGCCTACTCGACCCGCACCGGGCCGGTGATCGGCCCGGCGCAGGCGCTACGGATCGACAACCACCTGGCGCTGCTCCTGCCCGACGGCACCGCCACCCGCCGCGAGCGCATCCACCCGCTCGCCGTGACCGACCGGTACGCCGCCTCCTGGCACCGGCCGCTGCCCCCCGGAGAGCCCGCGCCCGGTGCGGCCCCGCCGCCCGTGGTGAGCGTCTCGGTGCCGGCCGGGCCCTGGGAGATCAGGGTGCACGGCCTGCGCCGGCCGCCCGGCTGGGGCCTGCGCGAGGGGGGTTACGCGCTGGCGGCCGAGGCGGAGCCGGAGGAGGCCCTGCGGGAGCTCCCGGGCGCGGCCGTCCGGACGGTACCCGGCGCGAACGGGCCGGGGCTGGTCAGCGCGGTGGTCGGGCTACACGGCTGGACGACGGCGGAGGTGCACCGCCACGAGCGGGCGAACGCCTTCGGCCACCGCTGCGCCGTGCCAGTCCTCGTGCTCCCGCCCGCTCCGGCACAGGTGTTTGACGGTTCGCCAGAAGAGGTCGAGGTGGTGGTCGGCGCCGTGCTGCTGACCGGCGCGCCGGGGGCGCCCCCGGCGCCGGAGGTGACGGTCCGGGTGGCGGGCGCCGAGGTCCGACTGGCGTGGCCGGACGGGCGGAGACTGCTGGTCCGCCCGGTCCTGCCCTGGCGCGCCCCGGTCGACCGCGGTCCGGCGACCCGAGCCCAGGGCTGACGAAGTCGGCTCCGCGTCCTGGTTCAGCGGTTCTTGAACTCCTCGATGGCGGTCCGGGTCGCCTGCCCCATCGCCTCGCTGCCGGCGTGTCCGGAGTCCTCGATGATGTGGAGCCGGGCGCCCGGCCACGCCTTCGCGAGCTCCCAGGCCGTCTGGACCGGGCAGCCCATGTCGTGCCGGCCGTGGACGAGCACCCCCGGGATCCCCGCCAGCAGGTGGGCGTCGCGCAGGAGTTGGTCCTCCTCCAGCCAGGCGCCGTGGCTGAAGTAGTGGGCGCAGATCCGGACGAAGGCGATCCGCGCGTCCACCTCGCGGTCGCTGTACATGCCGGGCGAACCGTTGGGCTCGTTCGAGATCACCGCGTCCTCCCAGGCGAGCCAGTCGACGGCGGCCTTCTCCCGGACGGCGCGGTCGGGGTTCTCCATCAGCCGCGCGTACGCCGCCAACAGGTCGCCGTCCCGCTCGTCCTCGGGGACGCCGTCGCGGAACCGGTCCCACGCCTCCGGGTGGAACCGCCCGGCACCCCGGTAGAGCCAGTCGGTCTCGGCCCGCCGGGCCGTCGTCACGGCCTGGATCACGATCTCGGTGACCCGCTCGGGATGCCGCTGCGCGTAGGCCAGGACGAGGGTCGACCCCCAGGAGGCGCCGTTCAGCAACCACCGCTCCACACCGAGGTGTTCGCGCAGCCGCTCCATGTCCTCGATCAGGTGCCGCGTCGTGTTCAGGCTCATGTCCGTTGCCGGGTCACTGGCGTGCGGCGTGCTGCGGCCGCAGTTGCGCTGGTCGAAGCGGATGACCCGGTAGCGCTCCGGGTCCCAGGCCCGGGTCGGCCGTCGCGGCGCGCCCGCTCCCGGGCCGCCGTGGACGTTCAGCGCGGGCTTGCCGTCCGGCTTGCCGAGCTGCTCGTAGTAGACGCGGTTGCCGTCTCCGGTGTCGAGGAATCCGCTGTCGTACGGGTCGGTCGGAGGATAGAGGTCAACCATGACCGCCGATCGTACGCGGCCGCCCGCAACGGGCGGAAGGCGCCGCCGACTTGAGCTGGGCGGCGCCCCGGGAGCTCCGTCCGCACGGCGCCATGGCGGTGGAGCCGCCACGTTACCGGCCAGGCCCAGAAGCTCCTCGATCACCGGAGCGGCAGACGTGGAAACACCGTGCCCGCACCGCCGTTTCCACCAGCGGTACCCGGGCTGAGCAGGGCATCGCCACCACCCGAACCACCGGCCCCCTGGACTTCTCGCGCTGCGGGTGAGGGCGCGTCCGGCGCCACTGCCGCCCGTGTCGCCAGGTGAGCCGACGCGGCGTGGTGTGCCCGCCGGGGTACGGACGGGCCGGCTCCGCTCTGCCGCGCTTCGGGGCGCGGTCTTCGCGCGCCTCCCACTCGGCGACTGGCAGTGGCAGGGTGAGCGCACGGAGTAGCTCTCCGTTCCTCTCCCTGGAGGTTCGATGGACGCCGTTTCGTTCCGACCCGTGCTCTCCAAGCTCGGCGGCCTGGCCGTGGCCATGGCGCTGGCCTGTGGGTTCCTGATGGTCCCGGCGATCGCGCCGGCCCATGCGCAGGGACCGGTGGACGTGGAGTGCGAGGGTACGTACACCAACGAGTTCAGGCCCGCGCTGACCAATCAGCCGCAGAACGTCACCATCAGCACGCAGTACTCCTACGCCACGTGCGTGACGGGCCTTCCCGGAACGAGCTCGGTCACGAGCGTCTTGCTGGAGAGCTGTCTCAACGCGCTCCACGCGCTCACCCCGTTCACCGAGACCATCACCTGGAGCGACCGGAGCACGAGCACCGTGTTCTGGTCCTCCGTGCAGGACACCGGCGGCTCCGCGACGTTCACCGGTACCGTGACCGCCGGCCGCTACACGGGAGACAATGCGGTGAAGGCCCTGGAAGCCCTCGACATCAGCGGAACCAACCCGGAGCTGTGCCCGATCGGAGAAGGCACCGTCTCCGCGGCGAGCGGCTCTGTCACCCTCACCCTGACCTCTCTGTGACGGCACCGTTCGCACGTGCCCCGTCTGCCCCGGAACTCGTCTCCGCGGCAGCCGGGGCACGTCGTCGCGCAGGGGTGACCTTCTCAGCGGAGGGCGGCCGATCGGGGCTCACCACTGGATGAGGACGGCTCCCGGGCCGCCCGCGGTGCTGGGGGAACCAGCGAAGCCGGCCTCGCCGTCGAGTCCGTTCGAGGGGGTGCCGCCGTTGCCTCCGGCACCGCCGCTTCCGCCGCGCTCCCGCATGGCCGACCGCACCTGCGAGATCGTGCTCGCCGAGAAGCCCGCGACGCGTGCGCGAGAGCTCTGGAAGAACAGCACGGTTCGGCGCCACGTGCATGCGCCGCCGCGCGGCCTTCTCGGGGAGATGGCGGCCGGGCGCGAGCGGTGCACGTACTGCGGGGACATGCTGTGCCGGAAGAAGCGCGAGTTCGTCCCTGCTCACCTGCTCAGTGCCCGAGTGGTGGCTGCCCACAGCGAGGGCTGAGGACCATGGCCAGGCAGTCGATTTCAATCATGACCAATCAAGAATCTGTCTTCGAGGGTGAGTTGTCGGCGGCGCCGAGTAGGGTCGCGCGGTGATCATCGACCGGCACGCGCGTGTCGTGCCTCCTCGCTCCAGCTCCAAGGCGATCTCGCGCGCCATGGGCAGACTGATCGGCAAGGCCGACCGGGACGACCAGCTCCGAGCGCTCATCTGGATCGGCCAGTGTCGGCTCGCCCAGCGCGTGGTGGACGGGTGGGAGGGCCATGTCGTCCGGCTCCGGCGGGAACTGGACGCGGCGAAGAGTCGCAATGACCGGTGGGCCTCCCTGCTGGAGACCATGTTCGACCCGGTCGGGAGCTTCCAGAAGCGCCAGTGCGAGGAGGTGGCCAAGGATCTGTGCGAGCAACTCGATGCCGAGCTGGGGGAGGCGAGGGAGGCCCTGGAAGAGGCCCGCTCGGCTCTGGACTACATCGACTCGGCGCTGGACCGACTCGCGCCGCTCGACCACCAGCTTCGTGAGGCTGGCGAGCGGCTGGCCCGCCTGTTGCGTGAGGACCGTGAGCGGCTTCACCTTCTCGCTCTGCGGGAAGAGCACTTCCGGAAACAGAAGGCCGACAGGACCGTGCGAACCCTCGCAGCAGTCGACGCCCTGGCCCCCAAGGACCTGGCGGGGCTCGTGCGCGGCCTTCTGGGGGAGGAGGGCTGGACGCTGCTCGGCACGCGGATGGGGAGGACCGTCGTCATCTCCGCTCGACGACCGGCGGGGCACACCATCGCGATCTTCCTACCCCTCGGTGCCCGACGGGAGATGAAGCCGCACCTCAAGGTGGCTGACGTCCAGAACGCACGGCGTGCAGCCGCGTCCGCCCGGGTCGGCAGCGTCGTCGTGATGGGGACCGGCACGGCCACAAGGCCGGCACGCCGCTACGCCGACTCCCACGGGATCACCCTGGTGGACCGGGACGGGTTCGAGCAGTGGGCCATCCTGCGCTGCCCCCTCGATCTCGGATCCTCGCACGACACGGACGAAGCGGTGAAGTGATGCACATCAACTGGAAGACGGACGTCGCGATGCCGAAGCCGGAAGAGCCGGCCTACCGTGCGGAGCTCGACGAGTGGGTCCGCTCCGCCACCGACGACGACTTGCTGGCCGTACTGCTCTACCAGACCGAGGGCGAGGTCCTCGGGGACGTTTACGAGACCGCGTACCAGTTCCGGCGCGAGGCGGAGTCGGCACTCGACGACGCGAAGCGCCTTCGGCCGGCCGACCAGTGCCTGCCCGTCCGATCGGACAGCCTCCGTGCGTGCGCCCGTCTTCTGGAGTCACTTGAGCAGGAAGTGGACCGAGCCGACAAGCGCGAGGACGCGGCGGCCGCCCTGGTCATCCGGCACTTCGGCGAGGCAGGGACGGTCGACGTCTCGGAACGCTACCGCCGAGAGCTGCCGCCGCCCGCCTCGCTGGAAGAAGCCGGACGCATGGAGGGCGACTTGCAGGCGTCCCGGCGAAGGCTGCGCGCAGTGCTGCGTGAGCATTCCGACGCGGTGCACGCGATCGCCCTGCGCGAGCTCGAGTACGAGGCGTTCGTCCGCACTCCCGGGAGTCTGCGGCTGTCCGCCATCGACGCGATGACCCCTGTCGAGTTCGAGCGGGCTGTCGCCGAACTCGCCCGACGGGACGGCCTGTCGGTGACACAAGGCCGCGGCAGGGCAGGCGACCTCGGTGCCGATGTGATCGCGCTGGCCCCGGACGGCCGCAAGATCGTCATCCAGTGCAAGCACAAGCACCACGCGGGCCGGAAGCGGCCGTGCGGTTCGGACGTGGTCCAGACCGTCAACGGCACGGCCCGCCCCGAACACGGCGCCGACATCGCCGTGATCCTCACCAACGGCACGTTCTCGAAGCCCGCTCACACACTCGCGCACAAGCACGACATCCACCTGCTGTGGGGAGAGGACCTGGAGCGCTGGGCCACGTGGGGGACCCCGCTTCTCGACGTACTCGGCGAAGACGACGACACAACGGTCAGTACCGTTGCGGCCCCAGGACTCCACGGTCCCGTCGGACAGCAGCGCCGGCGTCCTGGTCGAGCTGCGCGTCACCAAGGCGGTCACCGGGCGTAGTCGACCTCGGGGAAGTCGGGGGAGGGAGCGTCGAGCAGTCGACCCTGGTCGCGGAGGTGGAGGTCGAAGAAGGCTCGCGGGTAGGCGCGTTGGAAGGCCTGTGCCGAGGGTGCCCACGACCAGGTACGGACGGTCGAGCCCGGCGTCCACCACCGGGCCCGCCGCGCCCCCGTCCAGGCTCATGCCCGCCGTGATCCGCCCGTCGGTGAGCATCGTCGCGGAGGTGGTCGACGGTGACCATCACGAAGCCGTGACTGGCGAGGTCCTCCATGATGCCGGTGCCGAACGACCGTGACGCGTCGGCGCCGGGGGAGTAGAGGGCGAACCGTGCTTCGCCTCGCTAGGCCCGCCGGAGTGCGAGGGCCGCGCGGATGCGGCCGACGACCGCCCGCAGGACGGCGAGGTCGTGGGTGCCGGGCAGGGGCGGGGCCGGTTCGCCGTGCTGGGCGGCCCGGTGGCTGTCGAGGAGCTGCTGCTGCAGTGCGTTCATGCCACCCACCCTGTGCCCGGCGGGCCCCGTCCGTCCCGTCGATTGACGGTCCTGGTCAAACGACGCGACAGCGCCCCCGCCCGATCCGGCACCATGGTGGGGTGAGCGTGACCATCGACATCACCGGACTGCCGCACGAGCGGATCACCTTCTGCCCCTCGCCGCTGGCCGAACTCGGCAACGCCCTGCACGCGCTGGCCGAGCCCGCTCACCACCCACGCCTGCACGCCTGGACGACGGCGACCGCCGCCACGCTCGAACCGGAGCTCGCCGACCGGCTCGTCGAGGCCGACTTCATGTGGCGCTCGACCCGCTCCGACTTCCTGATGCCGCCCCGGCCCCGGGAGACGCTCGCCGAGGAACTGGACGACCTCGACCACCTGGACGACGAGACGTTCGTCGGCTCGGCCCTGGAGATCTCCTGCAGCAGCAGCCGCTACTCGCAGGGCATTCCCTCGCCGCTGACCGACGACCGGTCGCGGCGCCGCGCGCTCGACCTCGCCGCCGCGCGGGGCCCGCGCCAGGCGGCCTTCGTCGAACGGACGCTCGCCGACCCCACCGGCACCCGGGCCTGGATCCGGCGCCTCCTGGAGGACTGCGACCGGGCGTTCTTCGCCGACGCCTGGCGCCGCGTCCAGATCCAGCTCGCCGCCGACGCCCGGCACAAGACCGACCTGCTGCGCCGCAAGGGCCTGGCGGAGGCACTCGCGGCGACCTCCTCCGTACTGAGTCTGGAGGAGGACGGGCACGGCACCCGCATCGTCGTCGACAAACTGGTGCACGGCCGCACCGAGGCCGGCAGCACGGGCGTCACCCTGCTGCCGACCGTCTTCGGCTGGCCGCACTTCTTCGCCCTGTACGCGCCGGGCTGGCAGCCCGTGATCCAGTACCCGGCCGCCGCCCACGAGGTCGGCGGCGCCGAGTCGGTGGAGGCGGTGAAGCTGCGCCTGGAGGCGCTGACCCACCCGATGCGGATGAACCTGTGCCGCCACCTCGCGCGCGGAGCGTACTCGACGAGCGAGCTGGCCGACTCGCAGGACATCACCGCACCGGAGGTCTCCCGCCACCTCGCCGTCCTGCGCAAGGCCGGGCTGCTCACCACCCGGCGCCGGGGCCGCTATGTCCTCCACCAACTCGACCTGTCGGTCGTGGCCCGGATCGGCAGCGACTTCCTGGAGTCCGTCCTGCGGTAGGCCACTCTCTCGGATCCTGCCGGGTGCGCGGCGCGGCGCGGCGCGGGGCAGGGTCAGGACGACAGGGCCCGGGCTCCCGGGGCACGCCCGGCCGGTCAGGCCTGGGCGGCGCCGACCAGCGGGCGGTGGCAGGCCACCGTGCGGCCGGGTGCCACCTCCCGGTGGCGGGGCTCCTCGGTGGCGCAGCGGGGGTCGGCCAGGGGGCAGCGGGTGCGGAAGCGGCAGCCGCTGGGCGGGGCGAGCGGGGAGGGCGGGTCGGCGGGGAGCAGGCCGGTGTCGCGCAGCGGGCGGCCGGGTTCGGGGACGGCGGCGAGCAGGGCGGCGGTGTAGGGGTGGGCGGGGGCGGCGAGGACGGCCTCGGTGGGGCCGCGCTCGCAGACGCGGCCGAGCTGGAGCACGGCCACCTCGTCGCTCACCGCCCGGACCACGCCGAGGTCGTGGGAGATGAACAGGCCGGCCAGTCCGCGTTCCTCGGTGAGCCCGCGCAGCAGGTTGAGCACGGTGGCCTGGGCCGAGACGTCGAGCGCGGAGACCGCCTCGTCGGCGATCAGGACGCGCGGCCCGGCGGCCAACGCCCGGGCGATGGCGACCCGTTGGGCCTGTCCGCCGGAGAGCTGGTGGGGTCGGCGGTCGCCGAACAGGGCGGGCGGCAGGCCGACGGCCTCCAGCTGCCGGGTGACGGTCTCCTCGCGGTCGCGGTCGCGGTCGCGGTCGCCGGCCGGGTCGGGGTGGGCGTCGAGGGGCTCGGCGACGAGGTCGCGGACCCGGCGGCGCGGGTTGAGGGAGGAGAGCGGGTCCTGGAAGACCATCTGGAGGCGGGGCCGGACGGCCCGCAGGGCGCGCGGGGAGAGCGCGGCGAGGTCGGTGCCGTCGAGGGTGACGGTGCCGGTGGTGGGCGGGGGCAGCCGCAGCAGGGCCTTGGCGATGCTGCTCTTGCCGGAGCCGGACTCGCCGACCAGGGCGAGGGTGCGGCGCGGGTACAGGGCCAGGTCGACGCCGCTGACGGCGTGCAGCGGGCCGGAGCGGGTGCGGTGGACGACGCCGAGGCCGGTGGCCTCCAGGACGGGCTGGTCGGGGGCCGCGGCTTCGCGGGAGACGGTCATGCCACGGGCTCCAGTCCGGCGGGGGTGATGGTGTCGGCTTCGGTGAGCGGGAAGTGGCAGTCGGCGGTGTGGCCGTCGGCCGAGGCGTGGGTGGGCGGGGCGGTCGTGGTGCAGAGGTCCGTCGCCCGCTCGCAGCGCGGGGCGAAGGGGCAGCCGGGGATGGGCCGGGTGAGGTCGGGCGGCGAGCCGGGGATGGCGGGCAGGGTGCGGCGCAGCGGGCCGGTGACCCGGGGGACGGAGCGCAGCAGGGCCGCGGTGTAGGGGTGCCGGGGGTCGCGGGTGACGGCCTCGGTGGGGCCGGTCTCGACGATCCGGCCGCCGTACATCACGGCGATGCGGCGGGCCCGCCCGTACAGCAGGCCGATGTCGTGGGTGATCAGCAGGGTGGCCAGGCCCCGGTCGACGCGGTGCTGGTCGAGCAGGTCGAGGACGGTGCGCTGGACGGTGACGTCGAGGGCGGTGGTGGGTTCGTCGGCGAGCAGCAGGGCGGGTTCGCCGGCCAGGGCGGCGGCGATGCCGACGCGCTGGCGCAGGCCGCCGGAGAGCTCGTGCGGGTGGGCGCGGGCCCGCCGGGCGGGGTCGGGGACGTCGACGGCGGCGAGCAACCCGGCGGCGGTGCGCAGCCGTTCGCGCCGGGAGAGGCGACGCCGGTTGGTGATCGACTCGGTGACCTGGTCGGCGATCCGGACCACCGGGTTGAGCGAGGTCATCGGGTCCTGGTGGACCATGGCGATGCCGGTGCCGAGCAGCTCGGCGCGGCGGGCGGGGCCGGCGGCGAGCAGGTCCTCGCCGTTCAGCCGGATCTCGCCGGTGGCGACGGCCCTGGTGGTGCGCGACTCGACGCCGAGGACGGTGCGGGCGAGGACGGACTTGCCGGAGCCGGACTCGCCGACCACGCCGAGGCACTCGCCGGGCGCGATGCTCAGGCCGACGCCGTGCAGGACATGCAGGGCGCGGCCGTCGGGGGTGTGCAGGACGGTGTCCAGCGAGCGGACGTCGAGGACGGGGGCGGAGGTCATCCGCGCACTCCCTTCGTGGTGGGGCGCTTCGGGGCAGTGGCCCTCGCGGCGGCGGGAGCCCCCGAACGCAGCCGCTCCCCGAGGTAGTTGAGGGCGAGGACGGTCAGGCAGAGCACCGCCGCGGGCGCCAGCGAGATCCACGGCGCGCTGCCGAGCGCGGTGCGGCCCTCGGCGATGATGCCGCCCCAGGAGGGCTCCGGCGGGCGCAGCCCGAAGCCGAGGAAGCTGAGTGAGCCCTCGGCGACGATGGCGACGGTGGTGGCGGTGAAGGCGAAGGTGAGGGCGACCGGCACGACGTGCGGGACGATCTCACGGCGCAGGACGCGCAGCGGTGCGGTGCCGATCATGCGGGCGGCCTGGACGAACCCGCGCTCGCCGAGCGAGAGCACGACGGCGCGCACCACCCGGGTGAAGTGCGGGACGGTGAGCAGCCCGATCAGGGTGCCGATCACGGTGAGGCTCGGGCCGCGCAGCGAGACCGTGATCATCACCAGGATCAGGCTGGGCACGGACATCAGCAGGTCGGTCGCGAAGCCGATCGCCTTGTCGACCGAGCCGCGGAACCAGCCGGCGGCGAGGCCGAGCGCGCCGCCGCCGAGCAGGCCGACCAGGATGGTCAGGGCGGCGACGGTGAACGAGGCGCGGGCGCCGGCGACGGTGCGCTGCAGGACGTCCCGTCCGGCGGCGTCGGTGCCCAGCCAGTGGCCGGGGCCGGGGGCGGCGGAGGGGTGGGCGAAGTCGCCGTGCAGCGGGTCGAAGCCGGGCAGCAGGGGCAGCAGCAGGGCGGCGAGGGCGACCAGGGCCAGCCAGGCCGCGGCGGCGAGCACGCCGGCCGGGGGACGGCGGCGGGCGGTGCGGGCCTGAGGAACGGTGACGACTGTGGGCTCAACGGTGCTCATGGGCGATCCTCGGGTCGATCGTGCGGTACAGCAGGTCGACCGCGAAGGTGGCCGCGACCACGCCGAGGGCGCTGACCACCACCACGGCCTGGACGACCGGGAAGTCCCGGCCGGCGATGGCGGCGGAGGCCAGGCTGCCGACGCCGGGCACCGCGAACAGCGACTCGACCAGCACCGATCCGCCCAGCGAGGTCCCGATGCCGATCCCGATCAGCGTCACCAGCGGCAGGCTGGACGGCCGCAGGGCGCGGCGCAGCAGCAGCCGGGTGGTGCCCATGCCGCGGCTGCGGGCGGCGGCGATGTACGGCTGGTCGAGGGTGTCGAGCAGTTGTCCGCGCAGGGTGCGGGTGAACACGGCCGCCTCGGTGAGGCCGAGGGTGAGCGCGGGCAGCACCAGGTGGCGGAGGTTCTCGGCCGGGTCCTCGGTGAACGGGGTCCAGCCGGTGGCGGGCAGGACGCGCAGCTGGACGGCGGCGATCCAGATCAGCAGCAGGCCGAGGGCGAAGCCGGGGACGGCGAGCCAGCCGAAGGTGCCAGCGGTGGCGATCCTGTCGAAGGTGCCGCCGGGCCGCCAGGCGGAGAGCAGGGCGACGGGCACGGCCAGGAGGAGCGCCACCAGCTGGGCGGCGAGGAAGAGTTCGAGGGTGACGGGGATGCGATCGGCGAGTTCGGTGGTGACGGCGGCTCCGGTGGACAGCGAGTGGCCGAGGTCGCCGTGCAGGGCGTCGCCGATCCACTGCCAGGTGGCGGCGAGGAGGTTGCGGTCCAGGCCGAGTCCGGCCTCGTAGGCGGAGATCTGCTCGGGAGTGGCGGCGGGGCCGAGGGCGGCGACGGCGGGCGAGCCGGGCATCAGGTGGGGCAGGGCGAGCGCGGCGACGGTGACCAGCAGCAGGACGGCCGCGGCCCGGCCGACCCGTCCGCCGTACCGCAGGGCGGTCCGGGTGCCGGGGGTCACCGCTTCACCCACAGGGCGGCGGGGGAGACGTTGAGGACGGTGCGCCTGGACAGGTCGGGCAGGCCGCCGACCTTGGCGGCGGAGAGGAAGCCGACGGTGTTCTCGGTGAGGAAGGCCATCGGCGCCTCGTCGACGACCCGCCGGGCGGCCTGCTCGTAGGCGGCGGACCGCTTGGCGGGGTCGGTCGAGGCGCGGCCCTCGGTGATCGCCTTCGCGGCCTCCGGGTCGGTCCAACCCGTGAAGTTGTACGGCGAGTTCGGCAGGTAGAGGCTGGCGAGCGCGGTGTCGGTGTCGCCGAACATGCTGGTGATGAAGTCCAGCACCTGGAACTTGCGCTGGAGCATCGCGGTGCCCAGGCTCGCGTTGTCCATCGGCTTGATGGTCATCCTGATCCCGGCCTCGCCGAGCATCTGCTGGAGCACGGTGGCGCGCTGCTGGGCCTCGGGGCGGCTGTCGACGAGGTAGTCGAAGGCGAGGTCGGGGTGGCCGGCCTCGGCGAGCAGGGCGCGGGCCCTGGCCGTGTCGTGGGCCGGGTACGCGGCGGCGGTGCGGTACGGGGAGCGGGAGCCGATCGGGCCGTCCGATGCGGCGCCCTGGCCGAGGAAGACGACCTTCTCCAGGGCCTCGCGGTCGATCGCGTACTGCACCGCCCGGCGGACCCGGACGTCGTCGAAGGGCGCGGCCTTGGTGTTGAAGACGACGGTGCTGGTGGAGCCGGGCCCGGTGGCGGCGCGCAGCCCGTCGGCGGCGGCCTGCTTGAGCTGGCCGGGCGTCTCGGTCCAGATCAGGTCGGTGTCGCCGGAGCGCAGCGACTGGTAGCGGCTGTCGGCGTCGGACAGCACCCGGTAGACGAGCTTGTCGGCGTGGCCCTTGGCGCCCCAGTAGGCGGGGTTTCGGGCGAGGGTGACGGAGACTCCGGGCTGCACGCTCTCCACGGTGTACGGGCCGGAGCCGACGGCGGGGGAGTCGCCGGACGGCGCCTCGGAGACGTAGCCGAGGGAGCGGGTGAACAGGTCGGGGAAGGCGGCGTCGGGCGCCTTGAGGGTGAAGGCGACGGTGGTCGGGCCGGTGACGGCGGTGGTGGCGATGGCGGCCGCGTCGAGGGCGCAGGCGCACTTGCTCTCCGGCCTGGCGAGCCGGGCGACGTGGTCGGCGACGGCCTGGGCGTCCAGCGGCTTGCCGTCGCTGAAGGTCACGCCCTCGCGCAGGTCGAGGGTCCAGACCGTGGCGTCCGCGTCGGGGGTGAAGGACTTGGCGAGGTACGGCTGGACGGTGCCGTTGTCGCCGTTGACCATCAGCGGGTCGTACAGGGCGTTGGCGAGGACCATCATCGGCATCTGGATCAGCGTTCCGTCGGCCGGGTCGAGCTTGGCGAACGGCCGGTCCAGGCCGATCTTGAGCGTGCCGCCGTCCACGGCCGGCCCGTCGGCCGCCGCGCCGGTGTTCCCGGCGGCGCCGCCGGTGCCGGACAGCGCGTCGTCGGAGGCGGAGCAGGCGGTGAGGGTGAGCGCGGCGGCGAGGGCCGCCGATGCCAGGAGGTAGTGCCGCTTCATGGTTCCTCGGTTCGGGGGAGTGGGGGCGGCCAGGGGGAGTGCGGCCGCCGACGCGACACACCATTCCGGAAGTGGCAGGACTGCCAAAAGGCAGTTGTGCAAATTCCGGATGACGAAACCCCGAAGAGTCGGCGCCCGCCTTGAGCGGGCCCGGTCGGACGTGGTTCCGTACTCGTGGCCGCCCCCTCGGCGGCCCCACCCACCCACACGACCCACACTCAACTCACCGAACGGGAGCGGAAGAACGATGCAGGGGACGGACACCGCGGCGGAGCAGGGCATGCGCGACCGGAAGAAGGCGCGCACCCGCGACAGCATCCGCAGCGCGGCGCTCGACCTCTTCGAGGAGCAGGGCTACGAGCGCACCACCGTGGACCAGATCTGCCGCCGCGCCGACGTCGCCCACCGCACCTTCTTCCGCTACTACCCGGCCAAGGAGGCGCTGCTGTTCGGCTGGGACTTCGGCCAGGCCGTGCTCGACGCCTTCGCCGCCGCCCCCGCCGAACTCCCGCTCTGGGCCGCGCTCGACCAGGCGCTGACCGTCACCGGCGGACGGCTGGAGGAGCCCGTCGAGCACACCGACCGGCGCCGCCGGCTGCGCCGGGGCCTGCTCGACGTGCACTCCGTGCACAACTACGCCCTGGTCGTCCTCGACGCCTTCACCGAACGCACCGTCACCATCGCCGCCGAGCGGCTCGGCGTCGACCCGGCCACCGACCTGCGTCCGACCGCGCTCGGCGCGATGTTCGGCGGCATGGTGCGGCGCCACGTCCTGATCAGCTCGGAGAGCGGCACCCTGGCCGACTGGGTCAAGGCCTACCGGGACGTGCTCGCCACCGCGGGCTGACCCGAGCCCACACTCCGTCGCTCCCGGGCGCGCCGCCGGCCGCCCGGACGGCACCGCACGCCCTCCGGCACCCTCCCCGCACACCCATCGCCACCCGCACTTCCCGAAAGGCCCCCGCATGTCCCTGGTCAACTTCCGCGACCCCGCGGCGCTCGCCGACCCCGCGAGCCGGTGGGTCCGCCCCGGCGCCCTGTTCCGCTCCGCCCAGCCCTTCCCCGCCGCCGACGCGGCCGTCGTCGCCCAACTGCGCGAGCACGGCATCACCACCGTCGTCGACCTCCGGGGTGAGGCCGAGACCGGCCCCGAGGACTGGGCCGCCGCCGAGGCCGCCGGCATCGCCGTCGTGGCCGCCCGGATCGAGCCGACGAACGACGAACTCACGCAGGCCATGCGGACCATGACCACCGCCGAGGACCTCGGCGCCTTCTACCTGCTGATGGCCGAGTCCGCGCCGCGGGCCCTCGCCGCCGCCGTGGAGGCCACCGTCCGCCCCGGCGGGGTGCTGGTGCACTGCGCCGCCGGCAAGGACCGCACCGGACTGCTCACCGCGTTGCTGCTGGAGCTGCTCGGGGTGCCCGCCGAGGAGATCGTCGCCGACTACGCCCGCACCAACGAGGCGATCCAGCAGATCTGGGCCGGCCTCGCCGACCGCAACCGCGCCGCCCTCAACGAGGTCGAGGCCGGGCGGCTGGTCGTCCCCGCCCCGCTGCTGGAGGCCCCCGCCGGGGCGATGAGCGCCTTCCTCGACCTGGTCCGGGCCGGGTACGGCGGTGCCGCCGGCTTCCTGGCCGCCTGCGGGGTCGGCGCCGGGACGATCGAGGCCTTCCGTACCAAGGCCGCCGCGTCGAACACCCCCGCGTCGAACACCCCCGCGTCGAACACCGCCGAGGTGACGGCATGCTGACCGTCCTGCACCACACCGACGGCACGCCCTTCCGCGACCTCAACCACAACGGCACCATGGAGCCCTATGAGGACCCGCGGCTGCCCGTCGAGGAGCGGGTCGAGGACCTGCTGGCCCGGATGACCCCGGAGGAGAAGGCCGCGCAGATGCTGCACGGCCGGATGCTCCCCGGCGAGCAGGGCCCGTTCCCCTCCGGAGCCCACCTGATCACCGCACGCGACCTCACCCACTTCGCCATGATGGCCGTCCCCGACCCGCGCGCGATGGCCGCCTGGAACAACCACGTCCAGGACCTCGCCGCGGCCGGCCGGCTGGGCATCCCCGTCACCCTCTCCTCCGACCCCCGGCACGGCTTCACCGCCAACCCGGCCACCGCCCACACCGGCGGCGGCTTCAGCACCGGCCCCGAGCCGATCGGCCTCGCCGCCACCGACGACCCCGAACTGGTGCGCCGCTACGCCGACCTGATCCGCCGCGAGCTGTGCGCCGTCGGCATCCGGGTCGCCATCCACCCGATGGCCGACCTCGCCACCGAGCCGCGCTGGGCCCGGATCAGCGGCACCTTCGGCGAGGACCCGGAGCGCGCCTCGCGGATGATCGCCGCCTACATCGAGGGCCTCCAGGGCGGGCCGATCGGCCCGGACAGCGTCGCCTGCATGACCAAGCACTTCCCCGGCGGCGGCCCGCAGGCCGGCGGCGAGGATTCGCACTTCGCCGCCGGACGCCGACTGGTCTACCCCGGCGGCGAGTTCGAGACCCACCTGCGCCCCTTCGAGGCGGCCTTCGCCGCGGGCACCGCGCAGATCATGCCCGCCTACGCGATCCCCTCCGGCAGCGGCCTCGCCGAGGTCGGCGCCAACTTCAACCGGGACGTCATCACCGGCCTGCTGCGCGGGCGCTACGGCTTCGACGGCGTGGTCTGCACCGACTTCAACGCCATCACCGGCATGGACGTCCCCGGCGTGGTCACCCTGCCCCCGCGGCACTGGGGCGTCGAGGAGCTGTCCGTCGCCGAGCAGGTCGTGCTCACCCTGGACGCGGGTGCCGACCAGCTCGGCGGCGAGACGGACCCGGAGCTGATCCTGGCCGCCCTCCGCTCCGGCGCGGTCACCGAGGCCCGGCTCGACGAGTCCGTCCGCCGCATCCTGCGCGACAAGTTCCGCCTCGGCCTGTTCGACGACCCGTACGTGGACCCGGACGCCGCCGCCGAACTGGTCGGCGCCCCGGAGGGCCGGGCGCTCGGTCGCGAGGTCCAGCGCCGCTCCGTGGTCCACCTGGCCGGCGAGCCGCGAACCGCCACCCGGCTGTACGTCGAGGGCGTCGACCCGGCCGTCGCCGCCCGGTACGGCACCGTGGTCGAGGACCCGGAGCGGGCCGACCTGGCCGTCGTCCGCCTCGCCACCCCGTACGAGCGGCGCGAGGGCCTGCTGGAACAGCACTTCCACAGCGGCTCGCTGGAGTTCGAGCCGGCCGAGGCCGCCCGGCTCGCCGCGCTGGCCGTCGCCGTCCCCACGGTCTTCGCGGCCCAGCTGGAGCGGCCCGCCGTGCTCACCCCGCTCGCCCCGCACGCGGCCCTGCTGATCGGGGAGTTCGGCGCCGCCGACGAGGTCGTCCTGGACGCCGCGCTCGGCCGCGCCCCGATGACCGCGACCCTCCCGTTCGACCTGCCCGCCTCCGACGCGGCCGTGGCCGCGGCCCGCGAGGACGTCCCCTTCGACACCAGCGCCCCGCTCTTCCGCCACGGCCACCGCGCCGGCGCCGGAAGCTGAGCCGTGACCGCCGCGG
>NZ_JBHVET010000022.1:4166-28653 GCF_042802135.1 Kitasatospora sp. NPDC057512 | reverse complement strand
GAGCGGGGCCGCGGCGTCGGTCCTTACGTGAAGCTGTGCTCGGCCGCGGGGAAGGCGCCGGTGCGGACGTCCTGGGCGTAGGCGCGGGCGGCGTCGCCGAGGACGGTGCGCAGGTCGGCGTACTGCTTGACGAACTTGGGCACCCGGCCGGCCGTCATGCCGGCCATGTCGGTCCAGACCAGCACCTGGGCGTCGGTGTCCGGGCCGCCGCCGATGCCGACGGTCGGGATCGCCAGCTGCTCGGTGACCTGGGCGGCCAGCTCGGCCGGGACGGCCTCCAGCACGACCGCGAAGGCGCCGGACTGCTGGACGGCCTTGGCGTCGCGCAGCAGCTGGTGGGCCGCCTCGTCGCCCCGGCCCTGGACCGGGTAGCCGCCGAGGGCGTGCACGGACTGCGGGGTGAGGCCGATGTGGGCCATCACCGGGACGCCGGCCTCGACCAGCAGCTCGATCGAGCGGGCGCTGCGCTCCCCGCCCTCCAGCTTGACCGCGCCGACCCCGGCCTCCTTCATCAGCCGGGCCGCGTTGTGCATGGCCTGGGCGGGGGACTCCTGGTACGAGCCGAACGGCAGGTCGGCGACGATCATGGACCGCTTGGTGCCGCGGACGACGGCGGCGGAGAGCATCACCATCTGATCCATGGTCACCGGGACGGTGGTCTCGTAGCCGAGGTGGCAGTTGCCCGCCGAGTCGCCGACCAGCAGCACCGGGATGCCGGCCTCGTCGAACACGCCCGCGGTGAGGGCGTCGTAGGCGGTCAGCATCGACCACTTCTCGCCGCGCCGCTTGGCGGCGGCGAGGTCGCGGACGGTGACCCGGCGGTTGGTGACCCCGCCGTAGAGGGTGGTGGTCGACGCCTGGTTCTGGGCAGGCGAAGGCGTAGAAGCGTTCATCGAACGGACTCCTGAAGGGTTGTCGTCTCGTGGCGCCGTACGGCGTCCCCGGATCACCTCCATGCTTGCACGCCCCGGCCCCGGCGCAAAGAGGGGTGCGTTCGTCCCGGTGCGATCCACGCCACACCGGGTGCGATCCACGCCACGCCGGGCGCGATCCGCGCCGTACCGGGTGCGCGGGCGCCCCGCGCCGGGGTGCGCGGGAGGCCCCCGAATTTGCCTGCTCTTTACGAAACGGGTTCGTCTCGTATCGTATCGGCCGCTAGTCTGGTGTGGGGGGTTACGAGACGCATTCGGCTCGGAATTGCCCGCCAGTGCCACACCACCACGGACGGGAACACCAATGACCACCGCAGCCGCGCCACCCCGCGTGCCGGAAGCCATCCACCGTCGGCGCTGGGCGATCCTCGGCACCCTGCTGCTCGCCCTGCTCGTCGTCGTGCTCGACAACTCGATCCTCAACGTCGCGATGAAGACCATCGCGACCCCCGCTCCGGTCGGCCTCGGAGCCACCCAGAGCGACCTGGAATGGTCGATCAACTCCTACACCCTGGTCTTCGCCGGGCTGCTGTTCACCTCCGGCCTGCTCGGCGACCGGTTCGGCCGCAAGCGCGCGCTGCTGGCCGGCATGGTGGTCTTCGGGGTCGCCTCGCTGCTGTCCGCGCTGGCCGCCTCGCCCGGTGAACTCATCGGCTACCGCGCCCTGATGGGCGTCGGCGGCGCGCTCGCGATGCCCGCCACGCTGGCGATCATCATGAACGTCTTCGAGCGCTCCGAGCAGCCGAAGGCGATCGGGATCTGGGCCGGCGCGGTCGGCCTGGCCATCGCCATCGGCCCGATCACCGGCGGCCTGCTGATCGAGCACTTCTGGTGGGGCTCGGTCTTCCTCGTCAACGTCCCGATCGTGGTCGTCGCGGTGATAGCGATGGTGATCCTGGTCCCCGAGTCCAAGGACCCCAACCCGGGCCGGATGGACCCGGTCGGCGTGCTGCTGTCGATCATCGGCCTGGTCGCGCTGATCTACGGCATCATCAAGGGCGGCGAGCTGGCCGACTTCACCGCGGCCGGGGCCTGGGTGCCGACCCTGGTCGGCGTGGTCGCGCTGGTCGCCTTCGTCTGGCACGAGCGCCGCACCGCGTTCCCCGCGCTGGACGTCACCTGGTTCCGCAACCGGGTGTTCAGCGCCTCCGTGGTGGTCGTCGGCGTGATCTTCTTCGCGCTGATGGGCGTCTCCTTCTTCGGCGTCTTCTACATCCAGAGCGTGCGCGGCTACAGCGCCCTCCAGGCCGGTGTGCTGATGCTGCCGCTGGCCGCCGCCCAGCTGGTGTTCGCCCCGCGGGCCCGGCTGGTGGTCGACCGCCTCGGCGTCGCCGCCACCGCCGCCGGCGGCATGCTGCTGGTCGCGCTCGGCTTCGTCGGCTACGTCGTGCTGACCGCCACCACCCCGATCTGGGTACTGGTCCTGCTCGGCCTGGTGATGGGCGCCGGCATGGCGCACGTCATGCCGCCGGTCACCGTCGCGATCATGGCCTCGCTGCCCCGCGAGAAGGCCGGGGCCGGCTCGGCCGTCAACAACACCTTCCGCCAGGTCGGCGGCTCGCTCGGGGTCGCCGTGCTCGGCGCGGTGCTCTCCACCGTCTACCGCGACGGGATGGCCGACACCCTGACCCACCTGCCCGAGGGCCTGCGCGACAAGGCCGGCGAGTCGCTGGAGGCCACCCTGGCCATCGCCGGCCGGATCCCCGGCGGCGAGGCGCTGATCGCCCCGGCGAACGACTCCTTCATCCACGCCATGCACGTGGTGGCCTCGCTCTCGGTGGGCGTCTCGGTGATCGGCGCCGTCGTCGCCTGGTTCCTGCTGCCGGGCCGCTCGGCCGCCCCCGCGGGCCCGGCCGGGCCCGCCTCCGGTCAGCGCGGCCAGGAGCGGGAGGCCGCGGCCGCGGACGCCTGAGCTGCGGCCGGCCGTCCCGCGACTGAGCGACAATGGCCCTGTCACCCGGGTGCGCCCGGGTGGCGGGGCCTCGGTCCGGGCAGGCCCCCGGCCGAGGGCCCACCGGAGGACACCCCACGGCGCCAGGCGACCGGGGAGGACGAGGGAGAGACAGCGGGGATGAAGACGGACACGCCGACCGCCGGCACCGGGCAGCACTGCGCGGAGGTACGCCGTGGCCGGCCCCGCAGCGAGGCCGCCGAGCAGGCCATCTTCGGGGCCGTCGAGGACCTGATGGCCGGCGGCACCGCGCTGTCCGAGCTCACCATCGAGGGCATCGCCGCCGCCGCCGGCGTCGGCAAGGCCACCATCTACCGGCGCTGGCCCAACAAGGAGGCCCTGCTGGTCGACGTGGTCAGCCGGCTGGAGGAGCCGCTGCCGGAGCCCACCGGCGCCGGCGCCCGGGCCGACCTGATCGCCATGGTGGACCACGTCCGCCGGCGCGGCCTGGCCAAGCGCACCCGCTGGGTGCTCAAGGCCACCCTCGGCCAGATGCAGACCCTGCCCGAGCTGTACACCGCGTACCGGGAACGGGTGATCAAGCCCCGCCGGGAGATCGGGCTCGGCCTGATCCGCCGGGCCGTCGCCGAGGGCGTGATCCGCGACGACCTCGACCTGGAACTGCTCAACGACCTGCTGATGGGGCCGATCCTCTACCGCAGCATCCTGTGGGACGACTCCGACCTGGAGGACCCGGACCTGGCCCGCAAGCTGGTCGACTCCGTGCTCGAAGGCCTCGCACCCCGCTGACCCGGCCGGACGTCGCCCCGGACGTCGCCCCGCCCACCAGATCGGACGTCGCCCCGCTCACCAGGCCGGACGTGGCCCCGCCCACCAGGCCGGACGTGGCCTCGCTCACCAAACCGGGCCACGCCGGAACCCGCTCAGCGGGCCCGACGTCTGTCCCGGCATAGGCTGAGCCGGGTATCCGATCAAACCGGCACCGGTCCGGTCGTGCCCGCACCTTCGACGGTCCGGGTACCGGAACGGCGGCGGCACGAGCGAACGGGAGCCACTTCATGGCGCAGGCGGACAGGACCGAACGGATCGCGGCCCCAGGGGGCGGCGCCGACGGCCCGGCCCCCGCGTCGCGTCGCGGCGGCTTCCTCGGTCTGCGCCACTGGGGCCGGGACGCCCGCGGCAGCACCACCTGGCGGCGCGGCCTGGTGGTCGCCGCGCTGGCCGTGCTCACCGCCGGACTGATCGCCCTGCACGCCGAGGTGCCCAACAGCGCCGGCAACCTCGGCAGCCTGCTGGAGACCTTCCTGCCCTGGCTGGGCCTGGCCGTCCCGGTGCTGCTGGTGCCCGCGCTGCTGCGCCGCTCCGCCACTGCGCTGATCGCCCTGCTGCTGCCCGTCGTGCTCTGGGCCAACCTGTTCGGCGGCCTGCTGAGCGACAAGAGCGGCGGCAAGGGCGACTGGACGGTGGTCAGCCACAACGTCGCCGCCGCCAACACCGACGTGCCGGGCACCGTCCGCACCCTGGTGGACTCCGGCGCCCAGATCGTCGCCCTGCAGGAGCTGGCCGGAAAGCAGCTGCGCTCGTACGAGACCGGGCTCGCCGCCGCCTACCCGCACCACACCGTGGAGGGCACCGTCGGGCTCTGGTCGAAGTACCCGATCGGCGACGTCACCCCGGTGGACCTGAAGATCGGCTGGACCAGGGCCTTCCGGGCCGAGGTCACCACCCCGCAGGGCCCGGTCGCGGTGTACGTCGCGCACCTGCCCTCGGTGCGGCTGAAGGCCGAGGGCGGCTTCACCGTCAACCAGCGGGACGTCAGCGCGCAGGCGCTCGGCGACGCGATCCAGGCCGAGCCGCTGAAGAAGGTCCTGTTGCTCGGCGACCTCAACGGCACCATGAACGACCGCAGCCTGGCGCCGGTCACCTCGCAGATGCGCTCGGCCCAGGGCGCCGCCGGGGACGGCTTCGGCTTCAGCTGGCCGGCCGCCTTCCCGATGGCCCGGATCGACCAGATCATGAGCAAGGGCGGGCTGAAGCCGGTGGACTCCCGCACCCTGCCCCGGGACGGCAGCGACCACCTCCCGGTGGCCGCCACGTACCGGTACTCCTCGTGAGGGCCGGCCGGGTGGGGACCGGCCGCATGGGGGCCGGGCGCATGGGGGTCAGCCGCGCCGCCAGCGGTTGGTGATCGGCAGGCGGCGGTCCCGGCCGAAGTTCTTGGCCGAGATCTTCGGGCCCGGCGGGTACTGGCGCCGCTTGTACTCGGCGGTGTCGACCAGCCGGACCACCCGGTCCACCAGCGCCGGGTCGAAGCCGGCCGCCACGATCGCGTCCCGGCCCTCGTCGCCCTCGATGTAGCGGGTCAGCAGGTCGTCCAGCAGGTCGTAGTCGGGCAGCGAGTCGGTGTCCACCTGGTCCGGCCGCAGTTCGGCGGACGGCGGCTTGGTGATGGTGTGCTCCGGGATCGGCGGCACCTCGCCGCGCCGCTCGGCCTCCTCGTTGCGCCAGCGCGCCAGCCGGAAGACCAGCGACTTGTAGACGTCCTTGACCGGCCCGTAGGCGCCCACCGAGTCGCCGTACAGGGTCGAGTAGCCGACCGCCAGCTCGCTCTTGTTGCCGGGCGCGAGCACCAGGTGCCCCTCCTGGTTGGAGATCGCCATCAGCAGGGTGCCGCGCAGCCGGGACTGGAGGTTCTCCTCGGCCAGGCCGGTCAGCTCGACGGCGCCCAGGTAGGCGTCGAACATCGGGGCGATGGAGACGGTCCGGAAGCGCAGTCCGGTCCGGCGGGCCAGCTCGGCCGCGTCGTCCCGGGAGTGCTGGGAGGAGTAGCGGCTGGGCATCGAGACGCAGTGCACGTTCGGCGCGCCGACCGCGTCCACCGCGATCGCGGCCACCAGCGCCGAGTCGATGCCGCCGGACAGGCCGATCAGCACCGAGCCGAAGCCGTTCTTGGCCACGTACGCCCGGGTGCCGGAGACCAGCGCGGCCCAGATCTCGGCCTCGTCGGACAGCCGCGGCGCCACCCCGGCGGTGAGCGGCTCGGCGGGCGCGGCCTGCGGCTCGCCGCCCAGCTCGGTACGGACCAGGTGCAGCCCGTCGCTCAGCAGCAGGCCGTCGGTGTCGTCGCCCGCGGCGGCCGGCAGGTCGAGGTCCAGCACCAGCAGGTGCTCCTCGAACTGCGGGGCACGGGCCAGGACTTCGCCGCCCGCGCCGACCACGACCGAGTCGCCGTCGAAGACCAGTTCGTCCTGGCCGCCGACCATGTTGACGTACGCCAGGGCGCAGCCCGCCTCGGCCGCCCGGCGCCGCACCAGCTCCAGTCGCTGGTCGTCCTTGTTCCGCTCGTACGGGGAGCCGTTGATCACCAGCAGCAGCCCGGCGCCGGCCTCGCGGGCGGCGGTGACCCGGCCGCCGTCCTGCCAGATGTCCTCGCAGATCGCCAGCGCGACGTCCACCCCGTGCAGCCGCAGCACCGACAGCTGGTCGCCCGGGACGAACCAGCGGAACTCGTCGAACACGCCGTAGTTGGGCAGGTGGTGCTTGGCGAAGCGGGTCACCACCTCGCCCCGGTGCAGCACGGCGGCGCAGTTCTGCGGGGAGCCGGCCGGGCGGTTGAAGCGCGGCGAGGCGTGCTCGGAGCGCCCCAGGTAGCCGACCACCACCGGGACCCCGCCGAGCCCTTCCGCCGCCAGCCGGGCGGCCAGTGCGACCAGCGCGGCGCGGGAGGCCTCGACGAAGGAGTGGCGCAGGGCGAGGTCCTCCACCGGGTACCCGGTGAGGGCCATCTCGGGGAAGGCGACCAGCTGCGCGCCGGCCTCCACGGCCTGCTTGGTCCGGCGCACCACCTCGTCGCCGTTGCGGGCGAGGTCGCCGACCCAGGGGTCGGTCTGGCACAGGGCGAGACGGAGATTGGGCATGCCCCGAGTGTAATCGTCTAACTGACGCAATGTCCTGGGCAGGGGCCGGCGGCGGGGGTCGGCACTGCCGGGCCGGGCGGGGATCGGCCATGATGGGGGCAACCGCTTTACGAGGTCTTTCCACGGCCTCCGGGGCGTAACACGAGCGTAAAGAGCAGAGGTGAGACTGTCCCCATGGGCAAGCAGCAGCAGTTCGTGCTTCGGACGCTCGAAGAGCGTGACATCCGGTTCGTCCGGCTGTGGTTCACCGACGTGCTCGGCTTCCTGAAGTCGGTCGCGGTGGCGCCGGCCGAGCTGGAGCAGGCCTTCGAGGAGGGCATCGGGTTCGACGGCTCGGCGATCGAGGGGTTCGCCCGGGTGTACGAGTCCGACATGATCGCCAAGCCGGATCCGACCACCTTCCAGATCCTGCCGTGGCGCTCGGAGACCCCGGGCACCGCCCGGATGTTCTGCGACATCCTGATGCCGGACGGCTCGCCCTCCTTCGCCGACCCCCGGTTCGTGCTCAAGCGCACCCTGGAGAAGGCCTCCGAGCAGGGCTTCACCTTCTACACACACCCGGAGATCGAGTTCTTCCTGCTGAAGAACCTGCCCGGCGACGGCACCCCGCCGATCCCCGCCGACCAGTCCGGCTACTTCGACCACACCCCGCGCGGGGTGGGCCACGACTTCCGCCGCCAGGCGATCACCATGCTGGAGTCGATGGGCATCTCGGTCGAGTTCTCGCACCACGAGGGCGCCCCCGGCCAGCAGGAGATCGACCTGCGCTACGCCGACGCGCTCTCCACCGCCGACAACATCATGACCTTCCGGCTGGTCATGAAGGAGGTCGCGCTGGAGCAGGGCGTGCACGCGAGCTTCATGCCCAAGCCGTTCTCCGAGCACCCCGGCAGCGGCATGCACACCCACGTCTCGCTGTTCGAGGGCGACCGCAACGCCTTCCACGAGTCCGGCGCCGAGTACCAGCTCTCCAAGGTCGGCCGGTCCTTCATCGCCGGCCTGCTGAAGCACGCCGCCGAGACGGCCGCCGTCACCAACCAGTGGGTGAACTCCTACAAGCGGATCTGGGGCGGCTCCCAGCGCACCGCCGGGGCCGGCGGCGAGGCGCCGTCGTACATCTGCTGGGGCCACAACAACCGCTCGGCGCTGATCCGGGTGCCGATGTACAAGCCGGGCAAGCAGGGCTCCACCCGGATCGAGGTCCGCTCCCTGGACACCGGCTGCAACCCGTACCTCGCCTACGCCGTCACCCTCGCGGCCGGGCTGAAGGGCATCGAGGAGGGCTACGAGCTCCCGCCCGGCGCCGACGACGACGTGTGGGCGCTGTCCGACTCCGAGCGCCGCGCCCTCGGCATCCAGCCGATGCCGCAGAACCTCGGCGAGGCCATCGACCTGATGCAGCGCAGCGAGCTCGTCGCCGAGACCCTCGGCGAGCACGTCTTCGACTTCTTCCTCAGGAACAAGCACAAGGAGTGGGAGGAGTACCGCTCCGAGGTCACCCCGTTCGAGCTGCGGAAGAACCTCCAGGTGCTGTGAGCGGGTGAGGGCCGCTCGAACCGTTTCCGGCCCGCTGTCGTCCGAAGGGACGACGGCGGGCCGTCCGATGGAGTGGATCTGCGACGGATCGCCGGTCCGGTGGCGGAATGTAAGGGTTGTATGACTGGGCGTCATGGTCCGATGGACTCTGATTGTCCGTTTCATCCTGAAAGAGGATCACATGACCTCCTCCGTCAGCCGCGCCGCCGCCACCCGACTGCTCGTCCGCCGGACCTGTGTCGTGGGCGCCGCCGTGGCCGCCGTCGCGGGCCAACTGCTGGCCGCCCCGACCGTCGCCGACGCCCGCGGTTCGGGCACGGGCACCGGTGCGAACGCGGGTGCGCAGTACCCGCAGAGCTCCCAGAACTCCCAGAGCTCCCAGAACCCGCTGGAGCTGCTGCAGTCGTTGCAGCAGCACCCGCAGAACCCGCTGGAGCTGCTGCAGTCGTTGCAGCAGCAGCCACAGCAGCAGCAGCCGCACCGCGCGCAGCAGCGGGCCACCACGGTCGCCGAGAACCAGCTGCCGTTCACCACCCGCTTCGAGGGCGACTTCCACGGCTCCATCACCCGGATCAGCAACTCGCTGATGACCTGCGACGAGACGAAGGCGCCGCTCGACCCGGAGCAGCCGCCCTGCCTGGACGCCCGCAAGGGCCTCGGTACCCGGCCGATCAACAACAAGTACGAGATGAAGTACATCAACATCGACCCGGGCTCGGTCGGCCCGCTCGGCGACGCGATCTACTCCGCCAGCTCCGCCGACCTGGGCCTGATCGACGGCTCCCGGGTCAAGTACGCCCGGCTGTACTGGGGCGGCACCCGCGGCATCGACGACGTCGTGCTGCCGGAGAACCAGATCGACGAGGTGTACCTGAAGGTCCCGGGCGAGGGCCAGTACCGCAACATCGCCAACGACCAGCCCTCGATCGGCTACATCACCACCGACGTGGAGAGCAGCTACCAGGCCTCCGCCGACATCACCGACCTGGTCCGGCAGGCCGGCAACGGCACCTACACCGTCGCCAACATGGACTCGGTGGTGAAGCCGCACAGCTGGGGCGGCTGGACGATCGTGGTCGCGTACGAGAACGACTGCAAGCCGTACCGTCACATCCACCTGTGGGACGGCTTCCGGGTCGAGCTGCCGGACAGCCCGCCGCGCGAGTTCGACCTCACCGGGCTCCGGACCCCCGCCGACGGCCCGGTGGCGGGCAAGCTCGGCTTCGTCGTCTACGACGGCGACCTCAAGTGGACCGGCGACACCCTCGCCATCAAGTCCACCAACGGGCCGCAGGCGCTCTTCTCGGACCCCAACCACGCCTCCAACGACGCGTTCAACTCCACCATCGAGGAGCTGACCCCGGCCGACCAGTTCATCCGCACCCCGTACAACCGCAACAACTTCGGCTACGACTCCAACCGTTGGGACATCTCGCCGTTCCTGCGCAACGGGGACACCGACATCAAGGTGCTGTTCGACACCGACAAGGACGGCTACGACCTGGGCGTCTTCTACGCCTACGTCAACCTGGACGGCTCCACCGAGGGCTGATCCGCCGACGGCTGGCCCACCGTCGGGCCACGGCGCCGCTGCCGCACCACCCGCACCGCGCGGGGCGACAGCGGCGCCGCCGCGTCCCGGCCCCGCGGGGCGCCGCGCAGCAGCCGCTCGCACGGCCGCTCCACCCAGCGGTACAGGGCCCCCGCGGCCACCAGCGAGCCGCCCGCCAGCAGCAGCCAGACGCCGAGCGTCGCGGCCCCCGGCGCCGGGCGGCCCTGGACGGACAGCCAGCAGCGGAGGCCGATCTCGTGCACCAGGTACCAGGCGTACGACCACTCGCCGAGCCGCACGGCCGTCCGGCCCGCCAGCAGCCGGGGCGGGGCCCCGGCGGCGTCGCGCCGGGCGGCGGCCGCCAGCAGGACGGCGAACAGCGGCGCGGAGAGCAACTGGGAGGCGCTGTACGGGCCGTACCAGCAGGAGTCCGGGACGGCGGCGTGCCAGGGGACCAGCAGCAGGTGCCAGAGCAGCACGGCGGCGGCCGCCGGGAGGAGCCCCGGCCGCGGGAGGCGCGCCCGGGGCAGCGTGCCGTGCCGCACGGCCAGGCCGGTGACCACGCCGAGGACGAACTGCGGGGTCCGGGTCAGCGGCAGGTAGTCCAGCAGCCAGCCGCGCACCGTCGGGTCGGAGGGCATCACGGCGCCGGCCGCCCACAGCACCGGGCCGAGCGCGGCGCACAGGGCCGCGAGCGGCAGCCAGGCGCGCCGGCGCGGGGCCAGCAGGCGCAGCAGCGGCGGGAACAGCAGGTAGAACCAGGCCTCGGCGCCCAGCGACCAGGAGGCCGGGTTGCCGCCGTACAGGGTGGGCAGCGCCCACGGGTGCACCAGCGCCAGCGACCAGAGTGCCGCCGCCACCGGCAGCACCGCGCCGATCGCCGCGTCCGCGCCCAGGGACAGCGCGGTGGTCAGCACGTGCAGCGGCCAGATCCGGGCGAACCGGCGGCGGGCGAAGACCCACGGCCTCGCGGGCGAGGCCCCGTACGTCCAGGCCAGCACGAAACCGGAGAGCACGAAGAAGAACGTCACGCCCGAACGGCCGTACCAGGCGAGCGGGCTGAGCAGCGGCAGCTCGCCCACCTTGCGGGAGAGGTGGTAGAGCACCACCAGCAGGGCGGCCCAGAAGCGCAGCCCGGTGAGCGAGGGCAGGCGGCTGGGGCCGGTCATGGGCATCGGCGCTCCGGGGGAGGGGGACGGGGGCGGCGCCCGGGTGAACGAGCACGGCGGGGCCGAGGTCACGCCGACGGCGGCGGGCGGTCGCGTCCGGCGACGGGTTGCCGGGGCGCGTAACCTGCTAGGGCCCGGACGGCCCTGCCAGGGGCCCGGACGGACCTGCCGGGGCCCGGACGGGCCTCTGAGCGGACGGATGGAGGGGCCGATGGCGGTGGAGGAGCAGCGGGCCGGGAGCCGGGTCAGCCGGCCGGAGAACCGGCTGGTCCGGCGCGGGTTCACCGACCCGGCGCGGGCGGTGCGGCTGTTGGAGGGCCCCGGGCTGGAGGGCCTGGCCGACGACCCCGTGCTGCTGGACGCGCTCGGCGCCACCGCCGACCCCGACCTCGCGCTGCTCGGCCTGTCCCGGCTGCTGGAGGCCGCCGACGAGGCCGACCGGCACACCCTGCGCGACACCCTCACCACCTCCAAGCCGCTGCGCGACCGGCTGCTCGGCGTGCTCGGCGTCTCCACCGCGCTCGGCGACCACCTGGCCCGGCACCCGCACGACTGGCACGTGCTGGTCACCTTCGAACTGCGCGACATGCACCCCGGCCCGGAGGACTTCCGCCGCTCCCTCGCCGAGGGCGTCCGGGACGCCACCCTCGGCCCGGCGAACGCGCTGCGCGTCGCCTACCGCCGCTGCCTGCTCGCGATCGCCGCCCGCGACCTCACCGGCACCACCGACCTCGCGCAGACCGCCGCCGAACTCGCCGACCTGGCCGGCGCCACCCTCCAGACCGCCCTGGACCTCGCCGCCGAGCAGGACCCGGAGGCGGCCGCGGCCTGCCGGCTCGCCGTGATCGGCATGGGCAAGTGCGGCGGCCGCGAGCTCAACTACGTCTCGGACGTGGACGTGGTCTTCGTCGCCGAGCCGCGCGAGGGCGTGGACGAGCACGAGGCGCTCAAGGCCGCCACCCGGCTCGCCGCCGCCCTCACCCGGCTGTGCGCGGACACCACCGGCGAGGGCACCATCTGGCCGGTGGACGCCAACCTGCGCCCCGAGGGCCGCAACGGCCCGCTGGTGCGCACCCTGGCCAGCCACCTCGCGTACTACCAGCGCTGGGCCAAGACCTGGGAGTTCCAGGCACTGCTCAAGGCCCGCCCGGTCGCCGGGGACGCGGAACTCGGCGCCGCGTACGTGGCGGCGCTCGCCCCGATGGTCTGGCAGGCCGCCGCCCGGGAGAACTTCGTCGCCGACGTGCAGCAGATGCGCCGCCGGGTGGTCGACTCCATCCCGGCCACCGAGCTGGACCGCCAGCTCAAGCTCGGCCCGGGCGGGCTGCGCGACGTCGAGTTCTCCGTCCAGCTGCTCCAGCTGGTGCACGGCCGCACCGACCCGGCGCTGCGCAGCGGCAACACCCTGGAGGCGCTGGCCGCGCTCTCCCGGGGCGGCTACGTCGGCCGGGCGGACGCCGCCTCGCTGGACGCCGCGTACCGCTTCCTGCGCTCGCTGGAGCACCGCATCCAGCTGTACCGGCTGCGCCGCACCCACCTGATGCCCACCGGGGCCGAGGACCTGCGCCGGCTGGCCCGTTCGCTGGCGGCGCTGATCAACGACGACACCCGCGCCGACCCGGTGGCCGCGCTGCAGCGCGAGTGGAAGCGGCACGCGATGGAGGTCCGGCGGCTGCACGAGAAGCTGTTCTACCGGCCGCTGCTCGACGCCGTCGCCGAACTGCCGCCGGGCGCCACCGGGCTCAGCCCGGAGGCGGCCCGGGCCCGGCTGGAGGCGCTGGGCTACGCGGACCCGGCGGCCGCGCTGCGGCACCTCAGCGCGCTCGCCTCCGGGGTGAGCCGCAAGGCGGCGATCCAGCGCACCCTGCTGCCGGTGCTGCTCGGCTGGTTCGCCGAGTCCGCGGACCCGGACGCCGGGCTGCTCAACTTCCGCCAGGTCTCCGACGCGCTCGGCCGCACCCCCTGGTACCTGCGGCTGCTGCGGGACGAGAGCGCCGCCGCCGAGCAGCTGGCCCGGGTGCTGTCGGCCGGCCGACTCGCCCCCGACCTGCTGCTGCGCGCCCCCGAGGCGGTGGCCATGCTGGGCGACCCGCACGGCCTGGAACCGCGCGGACGGGCGGCGCTGCAGTCGGAGATACTGGCCGCCGTCGGCCGGGCCGGGTCCACCCACGCCGCGGTGGCGGCCGCCCGCTCGGTGCGCCGCCGCGAGCTGTTCCGCACCGCCGCCGCGGACGTGCTCGGGCGGCTCGGGGAGGACCCGGCCGAGGCGCTGGACACCGCGGGGGAGGCGCTCACCGCGCTCAACGCCGCCACCCTGGGCGGCGCGCTGCGCGCCTGCGTGGCCGGCTGGGAGGCCGAGCACGGGGACCTGCCGACCCGGATCGCGGTGATCGCGATGGGCCGGTTCGGCGGCCACGAGCTGGGCTACGGCTCGGACGCGGACGTGCTCTTCGTCCACGAGCCGCTGCTCGGCTCGCTGGAGGAGGAGGCCGCCCGGGCCGCCCAGGCGGTCTGCCACGAGCTGCGCGCCCAGCTGGGCGCGCCCTCCACCGAGCCGCCGCTGCTGGTCGACGCCGACCTGCGGCCGGAGGGCCGCAGCGGCCCGCTGGTGCGCACCCTCGCCTCGTACGCGGCGTACTACCGGCGCTGGTCGCACGCCTGGGAGAGCCAGGCGCTGCTGCGGGCCGAACCGGTGGCCGGGGACGAGGAGCTGGGCGCGCGGTTCCGGCAGTTGATCGACCCGCTGCGCTACCCCGGCGGCGGGGTGCCGGAGCGGGACCTGGTGGAGATCCGCCGGATCAAGGCGCGGATCGAGGCCGAGCGGCTGCCGCGCGGGGCCGACCCGACCACCCACACCAAGATCGGCCGGGGCGGGCTGGCGGACGTCGAGTGGACGGTGCAGCTGTTGCAGCTCCGGCACGGGCACGAGCTGCCGGCCCTGCGCACCACCCGGACCAGGGCGGCGCTGGCCGCGGCCGCGGAGGCCGGGCTGGTCGAGCCGGAGGACGCCGAGGTGCTGGACACGGCCTGGGTGCTGGCCTCCCGGGTGCGGGCGGCGGTGATGCTGGTGCGCGGGCGGCCCGGGGACAGCTTCCCGGGGGAGGCCCGGGAGCTGGCCGGGGTGGCCCGCTACCTCGGGTACGGCTCCGGGCACAGCGGCGAGCTGCTGGACGACTACCGGCGGACCACCCGGCGGGCCCGGGCGGTGGTGGACCGGCTGTTCTACGGCGCCGGCTGACCGGAGCCGCCCCGCCTCCGGCCGCCGCCCCGGGGACGGCCCGCCCCGGGGACGCGAAAGGGGCCCCGGTCGGGGCCCCTTCGGGAGGTTTATGCCATTCGGCCGGCTAGCGGCGCGCGCTGCTGACCGCGGGCTCGCTCCACTGCTCCGGGACGGTGATCGGCTGGTCCGCCACCGTCTCCCGGGCGGGCACCTTCGGCAGCCGGTAGACCCATTCGTGGTACATCCAGCGGGCGGTGAGGAAGCCCACCAGCAGGCAGAGCACGCCGCCGACGGCGTCCATCCAGAAGTGGTTGGCGGTGGAGACGATCACCACCAGGGTGGCGGCCGGGTACATCAGGCCGAGCACCCTGACCCACGTCCGGCGGGCCAGGAAGAAGATCGCCAGACCGCACCACATCGACCAGCCGATGTGCATCGAGGGCATGGCCGCGTACTGGTTGGAGACGTGCGCGGCGGGCCCGGAGGCCATCGAGCCCCAGGTGCCGTGGGCCTTCACGGTGTCGATGAAGCCGCCGTCGGTCATCAGCCGGGGCGGGGCCAGCGGGAAGAAGTAGAAGCCGACCAGGGCGATCCCGGTGGTCACGAACAGCACCGTGCGGGCCGCGACGTAGCGTCCGGGGTGGCTGCGGTAGAGCCAGACCAGCACGCCGATCGTGATCACGAAGTGCAGCGTCGCGTAGTAGTAGTTCATCCCCGTGATGAGCCACCCGACGCTGTCCACGGCGTGGTTGATCGAGCGCTCGACGGCGATGCCGAGGTGCTTCTCCAGGTCCCAGATCCAGCCCGCGTGCTTCTGGGCTATCGCCTCCTGTTCGGGGACCGCGTTGCGCACGATCGAGTAGACCCAGTAGCTGATCCCGATCAGTGCCAGCTCGAACCAGATCCGCGGCCTGGCCGGCGAGCGGCGCTGGGCGCTGACGCGGCTGCGCAGGGCGGCGGTGCGGGACTGGGCGGCACGGGTGGCTCCATCGGGCAGGCGGCCGGGGACGGCCTTCGCTGCTTCGGAACCGCCACCGCTGGCCGCGTCGGCGCGCCGTACGTCGCCTCGCTGGATCTCGGTCGGTTCCCCCATGGACGGCAAGTCTGCCAGACCGCTCGTAGCCGTCTGCTCATCCTCTGGAAGTGGATTCTTCACCGGCTGTCCCCCTTGAGGGCTAGGGGCCGGCGCCCACCGGGGTAGGGGGTGCTCGGGGGTTGGGTGCATACCGGTGGGACGGACATACGTCCCATTGTCACGCCCGTCGCTCCAAGGGAGTAATCGGGGTGGTCGGAGACGGTCCGCCACCTGGAAGTTCCCGTGACGAAACGATTTCTGCATCTTGCTGAAACATATTGCAGGCCGCTAGCTTCCTGGGAAATCGATCGCCCCTTCCCCTAAGGGAGCCCTCAGTGGCCGATGCCCCGCTCCGCCCCCGACGGAGCACTGCCCGACGAACCCCTGGCCGCCGCAGACCGGGCCGTACGGCCGTCCTGCTGGCCGCCGCCCTGACCGCCGCCACCCTCGGCGGCGCCCCCGCGGCCCTCGCCGCCGCCCCGCCGGCCCCGCCCTCGGACGCCGCGCTCGCGGCCACCGCCGGACGGCACGACCTCACCCGGGAGCAGTTCTACTTCGTCCTGCCCGACCGCTTCGCCAACGGCGACACCGCCAACGACGCCGGAGGCATCACCGGGGGGCGGCTGGAGAACGGCTTCGACCCCGCCGACAAGGGCTTCTACCACGGCGGCGACCTGGCCGGGCTGATCCAGCGGCTCGACTACGTCCAGGACCTCGGCACCACCGCGATCTGGCTGGCCCCGATCTTCAAGAACAAGCCGGTGCAGGGCAGCGGCGCCGACGCCTCGGCCGGCTACCACGGCTACTGGATCACCGACTTCACCCAGGTCGACCCGCACTTCGGCACCAACGAGCAGCTCAAGGAGCTGATAGCCAAGGCGCACGCCCGCGGCATCAAGGTCTTCTTCGACGTCATCACCAACCACACCGCCGACGTCATCGACTACGCCGAGAAGCAGTACGGCTACCGCTCCGTCGGCGCCTACCCGACGCTCGACGCGGACGGGAACCCGGTGGACGAGACCGCCGTCGCCGACGCGGGCGCCCCCTGGCCGCGGACCACCAAGGACTCCTTCCCCTACACCCCGGTCTTCCGCAATCCGGCCGACGCCGTGGCCAAGACCCCGTCCTGGCTCAACGACCCGGCGCTGTACCACAACCGGGGCGACTCGACCTTCGTCGGCGAGTCCGCCACCGAGGGCGACTTCAGCGGCCTGGACGACCTCGACACCCAGAACCCCAAGGTGGTGAAGGGCTTCGAGAAGGTCTACCAGCAGTGGGTCAAGGACGCCGGCGTGGACGGCTTCCGGATCGACACCGTCAAGCACGTCGACATGGCGTTCTGGCAGCAGTGGGCCCCCGCGCTCAAGGACTTCGCCGCCAAGCAGGGCAACAGGAAGTTCTTCATGTTCGGCGAGGTCTACTCCGGCGACCCGGCGGTCACCGCGCCGTACGTCACCAAGGGCAGGCTCCAGGCCACCCTGGACTTCCCGTTCCAGGGCGCGGCCCGCTCCTACGTCTCGCAGGGCGGCTCGGCGCGCGGCCTCGCCGACGTCTACGCCCAGGACTACCGCTACACCGGCGCCGACACCGACGCGTACGAGCTGCCCACCTTCCTCGGCAACCACGACATGGGCCGCTTCGGCTCCTTCCTGCTCGCCGACAACCCGGGCGCGGCCGACGCCACGCTGCTGAGGAAGGACCGGCTCGGCAACGAGCTGCAGTTCCTCACCCGCGGCCAGCCCGTCGTCTACTACGGCGACGAGCAGGGCTTCACCGGCGCGGGCGGCGACAAGGACGCCCGGCAGGACCTGTTCGCCTCGAAGACGGCCTCCTACAACGGCGACCGGGTACTCGGCGGCCCCTCCGGCCCGGCCGACCGGTACGGGCAGGGCGGCGGGCTCTACCAGGGCATCGCCGGGCTGGCCAAGCTGCGCCGCGACAACCCGGCCCTGGCCGACGGCGCCCAGATCGAGCGGTACGCCGCCGACGGCGCCGGCGTGTACGCCTTCTCCCGGATCGACGCCGGGCAGCAGGTCGAGTACCTGGTCGCGGTCAACAACGCCGCCGAGGCGAAGACCGTCACCCTGGACACCTTCTCGGCGGGGATGGGCTTCGACCCGCTCTACCCGGCGGCGGGCGCCCGCGTCACCAGCGGCGCCGACCGCAAGGTTACGGTCACCGTGCCCGCGCTGTCCTCGGTCGTCCTCAAGGCGGGCGGCCGGCTCGCGCCGGTGGCCGCCGCGCCGCGGCTCTCGGTGCAGCCGCCGGCCGACGGCTCGACCGGGCTCGTCACGGTCGGCGCCACGACGGACGGCGGCTTCAACCAGGTGAGCTTCGCCGCCCAGACCGGCAACGGGCCCT
Organism: Kitasatospora sp. NPDC057512; assembly: GCF_042802135.1. Lineage (NCBI taxonomy): Bacteria > Bacillati > Actinomycetota > Actinomycetes > Kitasatosporales > Streptomycetaceae > Kitasatospora > Kitasatospora sp. NPDC057512. The sequence goes on along the minus strand of NZ_JBHVET010000022.1, from coordinate 10,976 downwards.
GGCAGACCCTGGGCACCGCCGACAACGGCGTCTACAAGGTCACCCAGGACCTGGGCGCCGTCGCCCCCGGCACGGTGGTCCGCTACAAGGCCGTCGTGCGGGACTCCAGCGGCCACCTGCGCTCCGCCACCGCGAGCTTCACCACCGGCACCCCCGCGCCCAAGCCCGCGCCCACCGCCGGCTCCCGCCCGTACGCCGTCGTCCACTACAACCGGCCGGACGGCGACTACGACGGCTGGAACCTCTACGCCTGGGGCGACCTCGCCGACGGCGAGGCCACCCCGTGGCCGGCCGGGCACGCCTTCACCGGGCGGGACGCGTACGGCGCCTTCGCGTACGTGAGGCTCAAGCCGGGCGCCTCGGACGTCGGCTTCATCGTGGAGAAGGACGGCGTCAAGGACGTCGACGCCGACCGGCACCTCGACGTCGGCAGCACCGGCGAGGTGTGGCTGAAGCAAGGGGGCGCGACCGTCCGCACCGCCAACCCGGGGCCGCCGGCTGGGTCGACCGGTCCTGGCCAGCCGGCGGACACCGCCGTCATCCACTACAACCGGGCCGACGGCGACTACGACGGCTGGGGCCTGCACGACTGGACCGGCGCGGCCACCCCGACCGACTGGGGCAAGCCGCTGACGCCGGCCCGCCGCGACGCCTTCGGCGCCGTCTTCGAGGTGCCGCTGGCCCCCGGGGCGACCAGCCTCAGCTACATCCTGCACAAGGGCAACGACAAGGACCTGCCCGCCGACCAGTCGCTGGACTTCGCCGTCAACGGCAAGGAGGTCTGGGTGCTCGGCGGCCGCGAGGGCTACCTGCTGCCGCAGAACCCGGCCGCCTCCTCGCAGATCGACCTCACCGGCGCCAAGGCCCAGTGGATCGACGCGAGGACCGTCGTCGTCCCGGCGAACTACGGCGCGGGCGACGACGCCCTGGCCGGCGGCACCAGCGCCCAGCTGGTGTACGACCCCGAGGGCGGCATCCGGGCCGACAAGGGCGCGCTGACCAAGCCCGGCAAGTGGCTGCGGCTCACCCCGGCCAAGGGCGGGCTGACCGACGCCCAGAAGGCCAAGTACCCGCACCTGGCGGGCTACCGGGCCTTCACCGTGGACCCCCGGGACGCCGCCCGCGTCCCGGCCGCGCTCCGCGGCCAGCTGCTGTTCACCGAGCACCTGCCCAGCGGCGCCGTCCTGGCCGGCACCGGGGTGCAGATCCCGGGCGTGCTGGACGACCTGTACGCCGGGCGGACCGGCAAGGTCGACTTCGGCCCGGCGTACTACAACGGCAAGGTGGCGCTGTCGCTGTGGGCGCCGACCGCGCGGGAGGTCTCCGTCCAGGTCTTCGACAGCGCCACCGGGGGCACCCCGAAGACGCTGCCGCTGAAGCTCGACGACGAGACCGGCGTCTGGGAAGTCGTCCGCGACAAGGGCGAGTTGGACGGTAGGTACTACCTGTACCAGGTGAAGGTCTGGGCGCCGTCCACCCAGCAACTGGTGGTCAACACCGTGACCGACCCGTACTCGGTGGCGCTGTCCACCGACTCCCGGCGCAGCCTGGTCGCCGACCTCGACGCCAAGGCGCTCAAGCCCGCGGGCTGGGACGACCACGCCCGCCCGCAGGCCGTCCCGGCCGAGCGGCAGCAGATCCAGGAACTGCACGTCCGGGACTTCTCGGTCGAGGACCCCACCGTCCCGGCCGCCGAGCGCGGCACCTACCTGGCGTTCACCGAGTCGGACTCGGCCGGCATGCGGCACCTGCGGGACCTGGCCAAGGCCGGGGTGACCACGGTCCACCTGCTGCCGACCTTCGACATCGCCACCATCCGGGAGAACCGGGCCGACCAGAAGCTGCCGGCCTGCGACCTCACATCCCTTCCCCCGGACGGCCCGAAGCAGCAGGAGTGCGTGGCGGCCGTGGCCGCCGACGACGCGTACAACTGGGGCTACGACCCGCTGCACTACAACGTGCCGGAGGGCTCGTACGCCACCGACCCGAACGGGGCCGCCCGCACGGTGCAGTTCCGGCAGATGGTGCAGGCGATGCACGCGGCCGGGCTGCGGGTGGTGCTCGACGTGGTCTACAACCACACCGCCGCCAGCGGCCAGGCCGAGCACTCGGTGCTGGACAAGGTGGTGCCCGGCTACTACCAGCGGCTGGACGCCGACGGCAAGGTGACGGCGGACAGCTGCTGCGCCGACACGGCGCCCGAGCACGCCATGATGAACCGGCTGGTGGTCGACTCGGTGACGCTGTGGGCCCGCGAGTACAAGGTGGACGGCTTCCGCTTCGACCTGATGGGCCTGGACCCGAAGTCCACCATGCTGGACGTGCAGGCCGCGCTGCGGAAGATGACGCCGGACTCGGACGGCGTGGACGGGAAGAACGTCTTCCTCTACGGCGAGGGCTGGAACTTCGGCGCCGTCGCGAACAACGCCCGGTTCGAGCAGGCCACCCAGCAGAACATGGCCGGCACCGGCATCGCCACCTTCGACGACCGGATCCGGGACGCCGCCCGCGGCGGCAACTTCATGCTGAACTCCGCCCCGCAGCAGGGCTTCGCCTCGGGCCTGTACACCGACCCGAACGGCTCGGCCGCGAACGGCACCCCGGAGGAGCAGAAGGCCCGGCTGCTGCACCAGATGGACCAGCTGAAGGTCGGGCTGACCGGCAACCTGGCCGGCTACTTCTTCACCGACAGCTCCGGAAAGCCCGTCACCGGCGCCCAGGTCGACTACAACGGCGCCCCGACCGGGTACGCGGCCAAGCCCGGCGAGGCGGTGGAGTACGTGGACGCCCACGACAACACCGACCTCTTCGACGCGCTCGCGTACAAGCTGCCGACCGGCACCGCGCCCGCCGACCGGGCCCGGATGCAGGCGCTCGGGCTCTCGCTGACCGCGCTCACCCAGGGCGCGGGCTTCGCCCAGGCCGGCAGCGACCTGCTGCGCTCCAAGTCGCTCGACTCCAACTCCTACGACTCGGGGGACTGGTTCAACGCGATCCACTGGGACCCGGCCCAGGGCAACGGCTGGGGCCGCGGCCTGCCGACGGCGAAGGACAACCAGGAGCAGTGGACGGCCGCGCAGTCGCTGCTGGCGAACCCGCGGCTGACCGTCGGCGCGGCCGACATCCGGTCGGCCTCGGCGCAGTACCAGGAGTTCCTGCGGATCAAGCAGTCCTCGCCGCTGTTCTCGCTGCCGAGCCTGGCCGCCGTCCAGCAGCGGCTCTCCTACCCGCTCTCCGGCACCGCCGGTGAGACGCCCGGGGTGATCACCCTGCACCTGGACGGCACCGGGCTGCCGGGGGCGGAGAAGGGCGTCACGGTGGTCTTCAACGCCACGCCCACGGCGCAGGCGCAGACCGTGCCGGCGCTGAAGGGCACCGGCCAGGCGCTGCACCCCGTCCAGGCGGGCGGGGCGGACCGGGTGGTGCAGCGGTCCGGCTTCGACGCCGCGACCGGCACCTTCACCGTGCCGGGCCGCACCGTGGCGGTGTTCGTCCAGCGCTGACCCGCCGGTGCTGACGTGCCGACACCGGTTCGTCCGGCTCCGGCCCGTCCGACACTGATTCGTACACCCCGACAACTCCCGGGCCCCGTACCACTGTTCAGGTGGTGCGGGGCCCGGTTGCGGTCGGCGGGGGCACGGTCGCGTTCCGGACGCGCGGTGGCCGGAAACCGTCGATGGCACGGCCGGAACTGTGACGTGCCGGGTCCGCCGGGCGCTGTCGGCCACCCGCCGGGGCCGGAACCGGCCCTGAGTGCTGGTCACCGACCGCCGGTGGTGATCGAACTTTGTCCGGGGCCATGAAAACCGTGTTCACGAGTTCGTCGTGGGGTAACACAACTGATGGAGCGCCCTCCATACGGTTTCGGTAATGAATCGGCCAATCCGTGGCATGCATCTGTCATTAACGGCTCGTTTGCTGCCACGATTCCCCCGGCTGTAGACGAGGGGACCCCACCCCCCGGTGCGGCCGGTCCAGTTCAGGTGCAGCGCGTCCGACCCTGCAACGAGTTGTGAGCACCGCATCCGCACTCCCGTCGCACCCGGCGGGGGCCCCCACTGCGCCGCGACCCCGCGGCCCAGGTTTCTCTCCACCGTGCGCGACCCAGCGCCGGTCGGAAAAGGAGTCCGCATGTCCCGTTACGCTCACGCACGGAAGGCGGCGGTTGTCATGGCCGCCTCCACCGCGCTGCTGGTCACCGGCATACCGGTGATCGCCCAGGCGGCCACGCCGGACGCGCCGGCCGCCGTCGCGGCCCAGCAGGCGAGCCGCGCCCAGCTGATCTCCGCCGCGAACCAGCAGACCACCAGCCTCGCCCAGAGCCTCGGGCTGAGCGGTGAGGAGAAGCTGGTCACCAAGGACGTCTTCCAGGACGCGGACGGCACCCGCCACCTGCGGTACGAGCGCACCCTCAACGGACTGCCCGTCCTGGGTGGGGACCTGGTGGTGCACCAGGCGCCCACCGGTGCGACCAAGAGCGTCGACCGGGCCAGCACCGCCCCGCTGAGCGGCGTCGGCACCACGCCGAAGCTGGCCGCCCCGGCCGCGCAGACCGCCGCGCTCGCCGCCGAGCAGGGCACCGCGGTCGACACCGCGCCGCGCCTGGTCGTCTGGGCCGCGGACAACAGCCCCCGGCTGGCCTGGGAGACCGTCGTCTCCTCGACCAAGTCCGACGGCACCCCGAGCAAGATGCACGTCGTCACCGACGCCACCAGCGGCCAGGTCATCCAGCAGTGGGACGGCATCGAGACCGGCTCCGGCAAGGGCGTCTTCGTCGGCAACGTCACCATCGGCACCACCCAGTCGGGTTCGTCGTACCAGCTGAAGGACGGCACCCGCGGTGGGATGTACACCACCAACCTGAACCACGGGACCTCGGGCACCGGCACGCTGTACAGCAAGTCCACCGACACCTGGGGCGACGGCACCGTCAACAACGGCGAGTCCGCCGCGGTCGACGCCCACTACGGCGTCGCGGCCACCTGGGACTACTACAAGAACACCTTCGGCCGCAACGGCATCCGCAACGACGGTGTCGGCGCCTACAGCCGCGTCCACTACGGCAACAACTACGTGAACGCGTTCTGGGACGACTCCTGCTTCTGCATGACGTACGGCGACGGCAGCAACAACACCGCGCCGCTCACCGAGCTGGACGTCGCGGGCCACGAGATGAGCCACGGCGTCACCGCGGCCACCGCCAACCTGACCTACTCGGGCGAGTCCGGCGGCCTCAACGAGGCCACCTCGGACATCTTCGGCACGATGGTCGAGTTCTACGCCAACATCCCGACCGACAACCCCGACTACCTGATCGGTGAGTTGATCAACATCAACGGGGACGGCACCCCGCTGCGCTACATGGACAAGCCGTCCAAGGACGGTGCCTCGGCCGACTACTGGTCCTCCACCGTCGGCAACAAGGACGTCCACTACTCGTCCGGTGTCGCCAACCACTTCTTCTACCTGCTGTCCGAGGGCAGCGGCGCGAAGACCATCAACGGCGTCAACTACGACTCGCCGACCCAGGGCAACATCACGGTCACCGGCATCGGCCGGGACAAGGCGGCGGCCGTCTGGTACCGCGCGCTGACCACCTACATGACCTCCAGCACCAACTACGCCGCGGCGCGCACCGCGACGGAGAAGGCGGCCACCGACCTGTACGGGGCCGGCAGCGCCGAGCTGGCCGCGGTCGGCACCGCCTGGGCGGGCGTCAACGTCGGCACGGCGCCCAACCCGGGCGGCGTCACCGTCACCAACCCGGGCAACCAGTCCACCGCCGTCGGCGGTGCGGTCAACCTGGCGATCAAGGCCACCGGCGGCACCGCCCCGCTGACCTACTCGGCCACCGGCCTGCCCACCGGCCTGTCGATCAACGCCTCCACCGGCGCGATCACCGGCACCGCCTCCACCGCGGGCACCTACAACGTGACCGTCACGGCGAAGGACTCGGCCGGCAAGACCGGTACGACCAGCTTCACCTGGACCGTCTCCACCGGTGGCGGCGGCTGCACCCCGGCCCAGCTGCTGGGCAACGAGGGCTTCGAGTCGGGCACGGCCACGCCGTGGACCGCGTCGAGCGGCGTGGTGGACAGCAGCGCCTCGCAGGCGGCGCACAGCGGCTCCTGGAAGGCGTGGCTGAACGGCTACGGCTCCACCCACTCGGACTCGCTGTCGCAGACGGTGAGCATCCCGGCGGGCTGCAAGGCGACGCTGAGCTTCTGGCTGCACATCGACACCGCCGAGTCGGGCACCACCGCGTACGACAAGCTGACCGTGTCGGTCAACGGCACCACGCTGAAGACCTACTCCAACGTGGACGCCGCGGCCGGCTACCAGCAGCGCACCTTCGACCTGTCGGCCTACGCGGGCCAGACGGTCACCGTGAAGTTCGCCGGGACCGAGGACGCCTCGCTCCAGACCAGCTTCGTGATCGACGACACCTCCGTCCAGACCGGCTGAGCCCGGACCGGCTCCTGACGGGCCGGTGAACCAGGACAGGTGAGGGGCCCGGTGGCTACGGCTGCCGGGCCCTTGTCGTGCCCGCGCCTGCCGACCTGGCCCCCGGCTTCTCCTCGGCTCCTCCCCGGTTTCTTCCGGGCTTCTCCCGGGCTTCGACCAAGGTCTTGACGGCCTTTGCGGGTGCCTCTAGGTTCGGCGCTGCAAGTTTCCGGCAAGTTGCAGAAACTTCCTGCAGTTCCCCTGCGGCCCTCCCGCAGGCTCCCCTCCGGCTGCCCCCCCCCCCCCCCCCCCCCGGGGCGGAGTGGTGCCCCCCCCCCCCCCCCCCCCGCCCGCCCCCCGCGGCCG
>NZ_JBHVET010000022.1:0-4156 GCF_042802135.1 Kitasatospora sp. NPDC057512 | reverse complement strand
GGAGACGACGTGGTCACCACCGCCCCCGCCCGCCGGCCCGCCCGCGCGGCCGGTGCGCTCGCCGCCTCGGCGGCGCTCGCCCTCTCGCTCGGCACCTCCCTCGGTGCCCCCGCCGCCCAGGCCGCCCCGCCCGCGAACAACGGCAAGGACGTCACCGCCACCCTCTTCGAGTGGCGCTTCGACTCCGTCGCCCAGGCCTGCACCTCCACCCTCGGCCCCAAGGGCTACGGCTTCGTCGAGGTCTCCCCGCCGCAGGAGCACATCCAGGGCGCCCAGTGGTGGACCTCCTACCAGCCGGTCAGCTACAAGATCGCCGGACGGCTCGGCGACCGCACGTCCTTCAGGAACATGGTCGCCACCTGCCACGCGGCCGGGGTCAAGGTGATAGCCGACGCGGTGGTCAACCACATGTCGGCGGGCTCCGGCACCGGCACCGGCGGCACCGCGTACACCAAGTACAACTACCCCGGCACGTACCAGGACCAGGACTTCCACGGCTGCCGCCAGCCGATCACCAACTACCAGGACCGCGGCAACGTCCAGAACTGCGAGCTGGAGAGCCTCTCCGACCTGGACACCGGCAGCGCGTACGTCCAGACCACCATCGCGCACTACCTGGACGACCTGGCCTCGCTCGGCGTCGACGGCTACCGGATCGACGCCGCCAAGCACATCGCCGCCGCCGACCTCGCCGCGATCAAGGCCAGGATGGCCAACCCCAAGGCGTACTGGGTCCAGGAGGTCATCTACGGCGCCGGCGAGCCGATCCAGCCCACCGAGTACACCGGCACCGGCGACCTGGACGAGTTCCGCGTCGGCACCGACCTCAAGCGGATGTTCACCGCCGACAAGCTCGCCAACCTCAGCGGCTGGGGCGCCTCCTGGGGCTACCTGCCGAGCGGCCAGGCGCGCACCTTCGTCGACAACTGGGACACCGAGCGCAACGGCTCCACCCTCAACTCCACCTACGGCAACACCTACACGCTCGCCAACGTCTTCCTGCTGGCCTCGCCGTACGGCACCCCCAACGTCTACTCCGGCTACTCCTTCACCAACAAGGACGACGGCCCGCCGAACGGCGGCACCGTCAACGCCTGCTACCAGGACGGCTGGAACTGCACCCACGCCTGGCGGCAGGTCGCCAACATGGTCGGCTTCCGCAACGCGGTGGCGGGCACCGGGGTGACCAACTGGTGGTCCAACGGCGGCAACGCGATCGCCTTCGGCCGCGGCGGCAAGGGCTACGTCGCGATCAACCACGAGGGCGCCGCGATCACCCGGACCTTCCAGACCGGGCTGCCGGCCGGCACCTACTGCGACGTCCAGCACGGCGACCCGCAGGCGGGCGGCGGCTGCACCGGCCCGACGTACCAGGTGGGCGCCAACGGGCAGTTCACCGCGACGGTCGGCGCGGGCGACGCGGTCGCGCTGTACGTCCAGCCCGACGCGAGCGTCTCCGGCGCCTCGTTCAACGTCAACGCGACCACCTCGCCCGGGCAGAACGTCTACGTCGTCGGCGACGCCGCGGCGCTCGGCGGGTGGGACCCGGCGAAGGCGCTGCCGCTCTCCTCGGCTGGCTACCCGGTCTGGTCGCTGGCGCTGTCGCTGCCGGCCGGCACGTCCTTCCAGTACAAGTACGTCCGCAAGGACGCGAGCGGCGCGGTGACCTGGGAGTCCGGCGCCAACCGGACGGCGACGGTGCCCTCGGGCGGGACGGTCACGCTGAACGACACCTGGCGGCCGTGAGGCCGCGGCGGACCGGGGCCCCGTCGGCGCGCGGACCGGCGGGGCCCCTTCCGCGGCCTTTCGCGGCCTTCTGCGGCCTTCCGTGGCAGGGTTCAGCCCCGCCCGATGTAGGGCATGGCCGTCGCCATCACGGTGGCGAACTGCACGTTGGCCTCCAGCGGCAGCCCGGCCATGTGCCGTACGGTGCGCGCCACGTCGGCCACGTCCATGGTCGGCTCGGGGGCGATCCGGCCGTCCGCCTGCCGCACGCCCGCGCCCATCGCCGCCGTCATGTCCGTCGCAGCGTTGCCGATGTCGATCTGCCCGCAGGCGATCCGGTACGGGCGGCCGTCCAGCGACAGCGACCTGGTCAGGCCGGTCACGGCGTGCTTGGTCGCGGTGTAGGCGATCGAGTGCGGGCGCGGGACGTGCGCGGAGATCGAGCCGTTGTTGATGATCCGGCCGCCCTGCGGGTCCTGCTCCCTCATCCGCCGGAACGCGGCCCGGGCGCAGAGGAAGGCGCCGGTCAGGTTGAGGTCGACCACGGCCCGCCAGTCCTCGACCGCCAGCTCGTCCACCGGGACGGCCGGGCCGAAGGCGCCGGCGTTGTTGAACAGCAGGTCCACCCGGCCGTGGCGCTCGACGGCCGTGGCGAACAGCGCGTCCACCGCGGCCGGGTCGGTGACGTCGGTCGGCACCACGTCGGCCGGCCCGGCGCAGAGCGCGGCGGTCTCCCGCAGCGGGCCGGGCCGGCGGCCGGCCAGCACCGTCCGCCAGCCGTCCGCGGCCAGTTCCACCGCCACGGCCCGGCCGACGCCGCTCCCGGCTCCGGTGACGACGGCGATCCGCTGGTTCATGGCACCCTCCTCGATGACTGTTCCCGGTCGGCCCCGGCCCGTGCCCTGGGCGTGCGCCGGGCGTGCCCTGGAGATCGTCGCGGATCGGCGGGCCGCCGTCACCGGTCGAAGCCGCCGAAGCCACCGGCAAAACCGGCGGAATCCGGACGGTTCGACGAAGGCCCGACGGCCACCCCCGCCGACCGGCCCCCGCCGACCGGCGGGACGGGTGAAGGCTTTTACCTGATCGCGAACAAACATTGGATTTCCGGTGGCCACCGCGCAACCGGGCCACCCCGGCCCACGTCATAAGATCGCAGGAAGGCGCACCCCCGCGAAGGGGCGGCGCGCCATCACTCCGGGGGACGCACCAGCGCTGTGCCCCCGGGCATGTCCGGCCCCACCGGGGGGCCGCCGCCCGGTCACGGACCGGGCGCGACATCGGTCGGAGAGTCCTCACCGTGCTTAGGCAGTCGTCCCGTTCCCGCGCCGTCCTGTCCGGCGCCGCCGTGCTCGCCCTGGCCGCCTCGCTCGCGGCCTGCGGGAGTTCCGGCGGTGGGAAGGGGGACAGCGCCACGGCGAGTGCCGGCGCGACCGGCGGCAGTTCGTCGGGCAGCCCGAGCACCACCGGCACCGGCCAGCCCGCGACCGGCAGCGCGGCCCCGGCCGCCGCCTCCGGCAAGGTGCTGATGCCCACCGGTCCCGCCGCCGCCCTCAGCAAGTCCCGGGACACCGGCGCCGGCCCGATCATGATGACCAAGGTGACCGGCGCGAAGTCCGGCGTCACCGGCCAGGTCTGGGTCTGGCTGCCGCCCGAGTACAACGACCCCAAGTTCGCCAAGACCGGCTTCCCGGTGCTCACCCTGTTCGCGGGCGGCCAGAGCAACGGCTACAACACCTGGACCGACAACCAGCTGCCGATCCAGGAGGAGAACGAGCGGCTGGTCAAGGAGGGCAAGTCCCACCCGTTCATCATGATCATGCCGGTGCAGAACTTCAACGGCGACGAGAAGAACGCGCTGGACTGCTCCGACATCCCGGGCCAGGCCAAGATGGCCACCTGGATGGCCGAGGACCTCCCGGACTTCGTCCGCGCCAACTTCCGCACGGTGAAGGGCCGCGACGGCTGGGGCGTGATGGGCGCCTCCACCGGCGGCTTCTGCAGCGCCAAGCTCGCCCTCCAGTACCCGCAGGTCTACAAGGCCGCGGTGCCGATCGACGGCTACTTCATACCGGACTCGGGGCTGTGGAAGGGCCATGACGCGGAGAAGGCCGCCAACAACCCGGACGTGCTGGTCACCCAGGGCAAGGCCGACGTGAGCATGCTGGTCACCGCGGGCGGCGCCAACCCGTACGAGACCAAGGTGGTCAAGAGCTGGGTGGAGAAGGCGGTGCCGCCGGTGAACCTCCAGTACCACGAGCAGCCCGGCGGCAAGCACCTGACCTCGGACTTCAAGAAGATGATCCCGGACACCCTGGTGTGGCTCACCGCCCACCTGGCGGGGCCGGCGGCCGACTGAGGCCCCCGTTTCCACCTGCTCCGACCTGCTCTTTACGATTACGCAGGTGCCGGGACGCGTTCGAGTTCAGTGTAT
>NZ_JBHVET010000021.1:0-29480 GCF_042802135.1 Kitasatospora sp. NPDC057512 | reverse complement strand
CCACCCGGAAATCCGGGTGGGGCCCACCGTCTAGCTATCGGCTAGCGGGAAGCGAGAGCCTCAGCTCTGGCCGCCGGCCAGCTTCTCGCGCAGAGCGGCCAGGGCCTCGTCGGAGGCCAGGGCGCCCGAGCCCTCGTCGCTGCTGGACGAGTAGGAACCACCGGCGGCAGCGGCGACGGCGTCGCCACCCTCCTCGGCGGCCTGGGCGTCGGCCTCGCGGCTCTTGATGACCTGCGCCTGGTGCTGCTCGAAGCGCGACTGCGCCTCGGCGTACTGGCGCTCCCACTCCTCGCGCTGCTTCTCGAAGCCGGGCAGCCAGTCGTTCGCCTCGGGGTCGAAGCCCTCCGGGTAGATGTAGTTGCCCTGGTCGTCGTACGAGGCGGCCATGCCGTACAGGGTCGGGTCGAACTCGACCTCGGCCGGGTTGGCACCCAGGGCCTCGTTGGCCTGCTTGAGCGACAGGCTGATGCGGCGACGCTCGAGGTCGATGTCGATGACCTTGACGAAGATCTCGTCGCCGACCTGGACGACCTGCTCCGGGATCTCGACGTGGCGCTCGGCCAGCTCGGAGATGTGGACCAGACCCTCGATGCCCTCGTCCACGCGGACGAACGCACCGAACGGAACCAGCTTGGTGACCTTACCCGGAACGACCTGGCCGATCTGGTGGGTACGGGCGAACTGCTGCCACGGGTCCTCCTGGGTCGCCTTCAGCGACAGGGAGACGCGCTCGCGGTCCATGTCAACGTCGAGAACCTCGACGGTGACCTCCTGGCCGACCTCGACAACCTCGGACGGGTGGTCGATGTGCTTCCAGGACAGCTCGGAGACGTGCACCAGGCCGTCGACGCCACCCAGGTCCACGAAGGCACCGAAGTTGACGATCGAGGAGACGACGCCGGAGCGCACCTGGCCCTTCTGCAGGGTGGTGAGGAAGGTCTGGCGGACCTCGCTCTGGGTCTGCTCCAGCCAGGCACGGCGGGACAGGACCACGTTGTTGCGGTTCTTGTCCAGCTCGATGATCTTGGCCTCGAGCTCCTTGCCCACGTAGGGCTGGAGGTCGCGGACGCGGCGCATCTCGACGAGCGAGGCCGGGAGGAAGCCACGGAGGCCGATGTCGAGGATGAGACCACCCTTGACGACCTCGATGACGGTACCGGTGACGATGCCGTCCTCTTCCTTGATCTTCTCGATCGTGCCCCAGGCACGCTCGTACTGAGCGCGCTTCTTGGACAGGATGAGACGACCCTCCTTGTCCTCCTTCTGGAGAACCAGGGCCTCGATGTTGTCACCGACGGCGACGACCTCGTGCGGGTCAACGTCGTGCTTGATCGAGAGCTCGCGGGACGGGATGACGCCCTCGGTCTTGTAACCGATGTCGAGGAGGACCTCGTCACGGTCGACCTTCACGATGACGCCCTCGACGATGTCGCCATCGTTGAAGTACTTGATGGTCTCGTCGATGGCGGCGAGGAAGGCCTCCGCGTCGCCGATGTCGTTGACCGCGACCTGCGGGGTGGTGCTGAGGGAGGAGTCGGTGGGGCTCGTCATTAGGAAAAGGGCTCCGGTACGGACATGAAAGTCGTAGGTAATGCCACGCGGAGGGCCCGTATCGCTCCCACCGAAAGCCGGACAGCCAAGAACACGGCACACCGGTGGTCCCGTAACAACGAGAACCGGCGTCCGTCTTGCGACCGTGGGGTCTTCGACAGATGCGAGCGCGACCTGCTCCGTCCGAGGCGCGCAGGCCCGCAGCGCAACTTGTAGCATACGGGGACGGCCAGGCACGGTCAATGCCGAAGGACGGCAAGACGGTGGAGCCCGGTACGGATCAGGCCATATCCTCCGAATGCGCGCCTCGCGGCGGCGCCCGAAGGGGCCACGTCCCCGGATGCCACCGCCAGGATCCGGACCCTGACGGGCCGGTTCGCGGCAGCGGCGCTTCCGCACTCCATACCCTACGCGATGGGCATTGTCACCGTGGCCACCACCCCCCAGGCAGACCTGCACGATCTTGACACCTCCTCCGCGCAGGCCGGATCCCCCGCGCAGCCCGAGGAGGACGGCGACGACGCGGTGCGCCGCGCGGCCGGCACCGGGGAGAGCAGCCGGGCCAGCCGGCACTGGTGGGACCGCAACGCCGACGAGTACCAGGACGAGCACGGCGAGTTCCTCGGCGACGACCGCTTCACCTGGTGCCCCGAGGGCCTGGACGAGGCCGACGCCCGCCTGCTCGGCGACGTCGCCGGCCGCGACGTGCTGGAGATCGGGGCCGGCGCCGCCCAGTGCTCCCGCTGGCTGACCGCCCGGGGCGCCCGGCCGGTCGCCCTCGACATCTCCTACCGCCAGCTCCAGCACTCCCGCCGGATCGACCTCGGCCGCGGCACCGAGCCCGTCGCCGTGGTCCAGGCCGACGCCGCCGTGCTCCCCTTCGCCGACGCCTCCTTCGACCTCGCCTGCTCCGCCTACGGCGCCGTCCCGTTCAGCGCCGACACCGCCGCCCTGATGCGCGAGGTCCACCGGGTCCTGCGGCCCGGCGGGCGCTGGGTGTTCTCGGTGACCCACCCGATCCGCTGGGCCTTCCCCGACGAGCCGGGCGTCGAGGGCCTCACCGCGACCTCCTCCTACTTCGACCGCACCCCGTACGTCGAGCAGGACGAGCAGGGCCGGGCCACCTACGTCGAGCACCACCGCACCGTCGGCGACCGGGTCCGCGAACTCGTCGCCGCCGGCTTCCGGCTGGTCGACCTGGTCGAGCCCGAGTGGCCGGCCGGCCTGGAGCAGGAGTGGGGCGGCTGGTCCCCGCTGCGCGGGCGGCTGATCCCCGGGACCGCGATCTTCGTCGCCGAGCGGGGCTGACCGTGCCTCCCGTGTGGCACGACCTTCCCGTCCGCACCGCCCTGCCCGCCCTGCACGAGGCGCTGGACGGGCCCGGCACCGCCGTCCTCGCCGCGCCGCCCGGCACCGGCAAGACCACCCTGGTGCCGCTCGCGCTGGCCGGGCTGCTCGGCGACGGCCGGCCCGTACGGCGGGTGCTGGTCGCCGAACCGCGCCGGCTCGCCGTACGGGCCGCCGCCCGACGGATGGCCTGGCTGCTCGGCTCGCCCGTGGGCCGCGAGGTCGGGTACACGGTGCGCGGCGAGCGCCGCACCGGGCCGGACACGGTGGTCGAGGTGGTCACCACCGGCGTCCTGCTGCAACGGCTGCAGCGCGACCAGGAGTTGCCCGGCGTGGACGTGGTGGTGCTGGACGAGTGCCACGAACGGCACCTCGACGCCGACACCGCGCTCGCCTTCCTGCTGGACGTCCGGGCGGCGCTGCGGCCCGAACTGCGGCTGGTCTGCGCCTCCGCCACCTCCGACACCGAGGCCTGGGCCGAACTCCTCGGCGGCGCCTCGGTGGTGGAGGCGCACGGGACCTCCCACCCGGTCGAGGTGGTCTGGGCGCCGCCGCCGCGCGCCGTCCGACCCGCCCACGGCACCCGGGTCGACCCGGCGCTGCTCGACCACGTCGCGGCGGTGGTGCGGCGAGCGCTGGGCGAGCGGGCGGGGGACGTGCTCTGCTTCCTGCCCGGTGTCGGCGAAATCGGCCGGGTGGCCGGTCAGTTGGGCAATCTTCCCGTGGAGGTGTTGCAGCTGCACGGCCGCGCCCCGCAGGCCGTCCAGGACGCCGCGCTCACCCCGTCCCCTTCGCGGCGGGTCGTGCTCACCACCGCCGTCGCCGAGTCCTCGCTCACCGTGCCCGGTGTCCGGGTCGTGGTGGACGCCGGACTGGCCCGCGAACCCCGCACCGACCACGCCCGCGGGCTCGCCGGCCTCGTCACCGTCCGGGCCTCGCTCGCCGCCGCCCGCCAGCGCGCCGGCCGCGCCGGGCGCGAGGCCCCCGGCACCGTCTACCGCTGCTGGAACGAGGCCGAGGACGCCCTCGCCGCCCGCTTCCCCACCCCGGAGATCGCGCTCGCCGACCTCACCCCGTTCGCCCTCCAGGCCGCCTGCTGGGGCGACCCGGACGCCACCGGCCTCGCCCTGCCCGACGCCCCGCCCGCCGGGGCGATGGCCGCCGCCCGGCAGACCCTCACCGCCCTCGGCGCGGTCTCGGCGGACGGCCGGGCCACGCCGCGCGGGGTGCGCCTCGCCCGTACGGGGCTGCACCCCCGGCTGGGACGCGCCCTGGTCGACGGGGCGGCGGCGGTCGGTGCGCGGCGGGCGGCCGAGGTCGTCGCGCTGCTTTCCGAGGAACCGCCGCGCGCCCTCGGCGACGACCTCGGGGCGGTCTGGCGGTCCGTCCGTTCCGCGAAGGACCCGTACGCCGGCCGCTGGCGCGACGAAGTCCGCCGACTGCTGCGCGCCACCACCGACGAGCCCGCCACCGACCTGCCCGACGCGGCCGCCGCCGGCCTCGTCGTCGCCCTCGCCTTCCCGGAGCGGATCGCCCGCGCCCGCGTCGAACGGCCCGCCCCCGGCGAGCGCAGCCCGTACCTGATGGCCTCCGGGACGGCCGCCGAACTCGCCCCCGGCACGGCGCTCGGCGCCCTGCCCTGGCTCGCCGTCGCGGTCGCCGACCGCCCGGCGGGGTCGCACTCGGCGCGCATCCTGCACGCTGCGGCGCTGGACGAGAACACGGCGTTGGCCGCCGGGGCGGCGCTGGTCACCTCGCGCGAGGAGGTCCACTGGGACACCCGCCGGGGCGAGGTCGTCTCCCGCCGGGTCGAGTCGCTGGGCGCCATCGAGCTGGCCGAGAAGCCTCTCGACCGCCCCGACCGCTCCCTCGTCCGCGCCGCCCTCCTCGAAGGCCTCGGCCGCGAGGGCGTGAGCACCCTGCTGACGTTCCGCTCCGGCCTCCGCGAACGCCTCGCCTTCCTCCACAGCGCCATCGGCGCCCCCTGGCCGGACGTCAGCGACGAGGCACTCCTCGACCGCGCCGACGAGTGGCTGGAGCCCGAACTCTCCCGCGCCCGCCGCCGCACCGACCTCGCGAGGATCGACACGACGGCTGCCCTCCAACGCCTGCTGCCCTGGGCGACCGGAGAAGCCGGACGGCTGGACGAGCTGGCCCCCGAGCGCATCACGGTGCCCAGCGGATCGAAGATACGAGTCGACTACACCACCGAACGCCCAGTGCTGGCCGTCAAGTTGCAAGAACTCTTCGGCTGGACCAAGACGCCCACCCTGGCCGGTGGTCGCATACCGTTGACCATCCACCTCCTCTCCCCCGCCGGCCGCCCCGCCGCCGTCACCGGTGATCTGGAAAGCTTCTGGCGCGAGGGCTACCGCGCCGTCCGGGCGGATCTCAGGGGCCGCTACCCCCGCCACCCCTGGCCCGAAGACCCGACCACCGCCGAACCCACCCGCCGCCTCAACGCCCGGAAGTGACAGAGAGGACGCCATGGCCCTGACCGCCCCGATCGTCACCCGTCCCCAGGAAGCCGAACTTCCCTTCGCAGCCCTGATCCTGGACTTCGTCGGCGTCCTGACGGCCAATGCCGGACCGGCGCACGGAGAGTGGTGCCTCGCCCAGGGCCTCGACGCCGGGGCATGGCGCCAGACGCTCGGCTATGAGCCGGAAGCCTGCCGCCTGTACACCGAGCTCGAAGCCGGCCGACTGAGCCAGGCGGAGTGGAACCGGCGGGTGGCCCCTATCCTCGGCGTCCCGGAGCACGCGAACCTGATGGGCCGGGCTTGGTCGGGCGTCCGGCCCGCCGACGACATGATCGCGCTCGCCCGCTCGGCACGGCAGGCCGGTCTCAAGGTCGCGCTGCTGTCCAACTCCTTCGGCCTGGACCCGTACGACCCGTACGAGGCCCTGGGTGTCTGGGAGTTGTTCGACGAGACGGTGATCTCCGAGCGGGAGGGCATGGCCAAGCCCGATCCGGCGATCTACCAGCTCACCCTGGATCGGCTCGAACTGCCGGGCGAGGCATGTGTCTTCGTAGACGACCAGCCGAGGAACCTGGCCCCGGCCGAAGCCCTCGGCATCACCACCGTCCTCGCCGACGGCACACCCGGCAACGCCTCCCACATCGCAGCTCTGCTGGGATTCCCTGCCGTGCTCTGAGCCTTCACATGGCGGCCGGGACCAGTGAGTCCGCCGCGGGAGCGTCCGGGGCACCTTCGTAGACACGCCTGGACATGGTCCACCACCTCCACCGCCTGGCTCGTCACAGCAGGTGACGACCGTCATGAGCCCGGACGCTTGGCACGGCGTCGTCCCGAAGCCCGTCCAGGACACGTACGGCATAGACCTCGGCCATGCGTTCGGAGACCTCGGTCGGCGAGAGCCAGGCGACCTCGACCGACTCCTCCGAGAGCCGCATCGCCTCGCTCTCCGGTCGGCAGCGAAGGACGAGGGCGACGATCCCTCGGCTCACGTTCTTGTAGACGCCGGTCAGCCGCTCCACGCCGACCCTGATCCCGGTCTCCTCGTAGACCTCGCGTCGCACGCCGTCCTCGACGGCCTCGCCCAGTTCCAGCACACCACCCGGGGGTTCCCAAGTTCCGTTGTCAGCCCGACGGATCGCCAGCACGCAGCCGTCCTCGCGCACCACCACTCCGGCGACCGACACCGAGTGGAGCGGAGTCTTCCCGGCACCGTTGCCCATGTGCAGGAGGATAGGAGCCCTGAAGGACCATGGCGAGTGGTGAGGTGGCCTCGTCGACCACAGCGATCGGACACACCACCGTCCTGGGCTCACCGTAGATGCGCCGTCCGGGCGTCGCGGCCGATCCCACCGAGCAGCGGTAACGTCACGATCATGTCGCCGTCGAAGCGCTCGGCATCACCACCGTCCTCGAAGTCCCGACACACTCCGAGCTGCCGCCAACACGGCTGACAGCCACGTCGTTCCGGCACCGGGAGCCGAGTGACGGGGGTACGGTCCGTTCTGAGGCCGCTCACCTTCGGAGGCTCCCATGACGCAGTGGTCCGACTACTCCACCGGCCAGCGCATCAAGATGCTGCGGGCAGGCATGACCCAGGAAGAGCTCGCCGAGGCCGCCGGGGTGTCCGTTCCGACCGTCCGCAAGGCCGAGAAGGAGGGCGGCAGTATCGGCCTGCCGTCGCTGCTCAAACTGTCCGCCGCACTGCATGCGGACGTATCGGTGATCCTCGGGCAGCAGGCACCCCGAAGGGCCTCGCTGATCGGCGACAGGGCGATGCTGCGAGGGCTGTCCCGCACCGTGCACGACACCGCCGCAGGAGTCGGGACCGATGTGGAACCGCCGGACGCCGCAGGACTGCGGGCCGATCTGGCGCGGGCATGGGCGGACTACCGGGCGGGGGACTACACCCGGGCCGGCAGCCTCGCCGCCCCGGCCATCACCGAGGCCGCGGCCCTCCTGCGCTCCGCCCCGGACGGCGAGCGGTGCGCGGCCCACGGCATCCTCGCCGACGCCTACCGACTCGCCTCCTACACCGCGCAGTTCCACGGCGCCCGCGACCTCGCGTACTCGGCGATCGGCCACGCCCGACACCACGTCCACTTGGCCGCCGACCCGTTGCGGGCCGCGATGGTGGACTGCGGCCGGTCCTGGATCTACATGCGCGACGCCCGCCTCGACCAGGCCACCACCACCGCCGAGACCGCGTTCGCATCCATCGAACCCCGTTACGCGGAAAGGGATCCGGAGACGCTGGCCACCTACGGATGGCACGTCACCTTCGCCGCCGTCGTCGCCTCCCGCCAGGGCGACGGCGACCGGGCCCGCGACCTGCTCTCCCAGGGACACGCGGTGGCAGCGCGGATGGGCCGCGACGCGATGATCAACGGCACCAGCTTCGGGCCGACCACGGTCACCGCGCAGGCCATCGGCATCCACACCGTCATGGGCGACCCCGGCAAGGCCCTGACGCTCGCCCGCAACCTCGGCGACCTGTCCCCGCTGCCGCAGGCCGCCCGCAACCGGCTCGCTCTGGACATCGCCCTCGCCCAGGCCGACACCCGACAGTACGACGCAGCCCTGGACACCCTCCTCCAGGTGTGCAGCGCACAGCCCGACTGGGCCCGTCACCAGGCCCTTCCGGGGGCGATCATGCAGCGCGCCGGTCACGCCAGCACCACCCGCCTGCGGAAGCTCGGCGCCATCCTCGGCATCAACCTGTTCACCCACTGACACCACACCGACACAACCTGCAGAATCCCGGGCAGGTACGGGTCCGACACGGGCAACGCCCCGCTCACACCGCGGCCCGGCCCGAAGATCATCACCATCGCTTCGGAGCATCCCGGTGGGTGTCCGCCAGTCCCTGCCGGCTGGGCCCGCTGCCCGTGCCGCCACGTACCAGCAACTTGCTTCCCCCGCGGGCCTCCCCGCCGCCGTCACCGGTGGCCTGGCGTGACGGGAAGACCCCACTACCCGTCTGCGGGTAGTGGGGTCCGAGGCGGTTCGCAGGACGCGTCAGACGTCGCCGAACTCTCCGAAGCGGACGGCGGTCACAAACGACTGCCATGCGTCCGACCGGAAGACCAACACAGGACCGTGGGGGTCCTTGGAGTCGCGTACCGTTCCAGGGCTCAGGTCATCGACCTCGACACACCCGCCTTGCCCGTTGCTGTAGGAGCTCTTTCGCCACGCGGCGTCAGCCGGATGGTCACCGTGCATGCCGTTCATAATCCTTCCGTACCTCCCGGATCACGGTTTCACTCTCCGGCCGGGTCAGGGCATCGACTTGATGCCGATCGTCCTGGCCAGCCCATCTGGCCAGGAACTCAGAGTCCCGTTCCAGAAGGCCCCGTCCGAGCGCTTCGGGCAGCAAGGTGCCAGGCAGATCGCAACAGGACCGCTACCGGAGGTAGTTTCCCAGGAGAGCCTCCCGGTGCTGCCAGGCAAGCCGCAGAAGGGCCGCACCGGCAGGCTGCATCGGTTCGTTGCTTGTAAGGCGATCCACCTGCTCAGCGGTGAACGGGACGCCGACCGAGCACCCGGTCGCGTCCTCCGGTCCGACCCGATGGCCTTCGTCGTTGCTGGAGACGATCCGCTGGAACGTCTCATCGAACAGGTCGGCGTCGAACACGGCGACGGTCAGCATGTCGGTGACGAACGTCAGCGGATCCATGCCGAGGCCCAGCCAGAAGACCCGCAGCCTCCCGTCTTCGCGAGCAGTGGTGAGCTTCTGGTTGAGCGGCCAGGCCGCGTAGTCGATGGGCGCCCTGTCGCTTCCGTAGTCCTCGGTGCCACCGAGGAGTTCCTCGTTCAGCTCCCTGAGGATCGCCCGCCAGAGATCGAAGTCGTTCCCCTCGTTCCATGGTGCGTCGTGTGACGCCTGGAACATCCCGACGGGCATGACCTGGTAGAGGCCTCCACCGCTGGCGACCTTCTCGGGGTCGCGCCAGTGCAGCACGAACTCGGCCTCGCCGGTTGCCCGATCGTTCCGGATGGTCAGCGTGCTCGTTGCCGCCATGACGGGCCGATGCAGGAGGTCGGTCGGATCGGCGATGGACGCGCGGAACGGCGTTGCCGCAGGATCCACCGGCTTGTCCGGGCTCTCCAGGGCTGCCGCAGCGTACTCGTGTGCGGCGGCCTCGCAGATGTTGATCACGTCGAAGTACCGGCCCCGGCCGAAGGTCAGTCTCGGGCCGGCGGCTGATCCCTCAACGTCGAGCAGGCGGTAGCAGTTTCGGTTCTCGAACAGCCTCGGCTTGGCGAGATCCCGGACCGCGTCCGCATACGTGCGGTAGACGGTCCCGTCCTCCCGGCGCGGCCTGATCTGATCAAGCTCAGGCTCACCGCCATTCAAGGGTGCTGCGGGCGCGTCTGGCTTCCAGCTCAGCCGGACGTGCTCCAGCGGCACCGGCTGTTCCGGAATCCAGTGCTGTCGGGCCAGAAGGGGTGTCCCCGGGATGAGACTCCCGGGCGTGTTCTCTGCCAGCAGCCGGCCGGTCAACGCGTAACGCTGGTCGTTCAGGAAGCCGCGCACCCGTCGCCACTGCTCGACGCTGGCCAATGGGGTGGGCTGGTCATCTGCCACGGGTGCGCTGGGCACGATGCTCCTTCTTTGCAGCGGGCGCGACGCCCTGCGGTCGACTACGAGCCGATGCCGCACCCGGGACATGGAATCCATCTGGCGCGAGGGCTACCGCGCCGTCCACGCCAATCTGAGAGGCCCCCACCCCCGCCACCTTTGGCCCGGAAACCCCACAACAGCCGAACCCATGACAGGTCGCCCAATCTGAGGTCACCCAGATGCGAGTTCGGTAACGCGCTGGGCAAGTTCGGGGGCACCGGGGATTCCTCGTGCACTGTAGACGGCCATGGCCGAGCGCACGGTCTTGAGTTCCTTCTTGTTCCGGTCCGATGCCACGCCGTCCATGAGGTCCAGGCACTCGTTCCACAGGATCACGGCCTCCTCGTGACGGTGCTGGGCAGCCACGGACTTGGCGAGGTTCGCGAGAGTCAAGCCGCGAACCCGCTGATATGTCGACGGGACGCGGTCCTGCAACGCCGCGCGATAGTGCCGTTCGGCGGCTCGGTGGTCCTCCATCCCGGTCAGGGTCTTGCCAGTATGCGAGGCCACGGTGGCCGCGACCGGGCCTGAGGCGCCAGCGTACGAGGGAACGCCGTCATCACTGGCAAGCATGGCATCCTCCGCAGCGAGGAGTGCTCCGGCAGCGTTCTTGCTCCGGCCGCTTGCTCCGTACGCCCGGGCGGCTGTCACCAGCAACAGCGCCTCCGTCTTGCGGTCGACTTTCCCCTGGGCCCGCGTCAGCGCGGCCTCGGCCAGTTCCACGCAGTGTGTGGTCTGGTTCAGGTCAAGGGCCTGGTGGGTGAGGGCACGCATCATCCAAGCCCCGTGACCTGCGGGATCGGACTCACAGGCAAGTTGGTAAGCGAGAAGGTAGAACCTCTGGGCGGCACCCTCGCGACCGAGGTCGTGGCACTTCCATCCGACCAGGGTCGCCAGCTCGGCCGCCGCCCCGTACGCGCTCCGCCGAATCTCCTCGGACGGGAACGTGGCCTGGAGCATCGGCACGACGGCATCCACCAGGTAGGACGACACCGTGGAGAGTCCGTAACCACCGCCCAGCCTCTCATCGGCAGTTCTGAACATCTCGGTGAGCTGCCGGACGGTGGACACCTCTTCGGCACCGGCTCTGCGGCCGGCCTTCGCACCTCGCAGTGTGGCGGCGACTGCCTGGCGGTCGTAGCTGAGCGGGAGCCCGACAATGCCGACAGCGAAAGCGAGGGCGAGGAAGTCGCGACGGTGGAGCATGACAAGTCTCCCCAGATCGGCAGCGGTTGCCAGAGGATCAGGGGCCATGACCTCCCTGAACGCCGGGAAGCCTAGACCGATCTCGGCGGTCGTCACCTTCCGCCTCGCCATTCTCGTCAACGCCTCGGCAAGGTAGGCCGCGGTTCGGCCCGTTGGAGTACCGCCCCTCATCCAGGAGAGCACAGCCGACCGCGAGGTGTGCAGCGTCTCACCGGACTCCGCCGCGACGCCGCGAATCACCTTGGCTAGGGCTTCGTACGTACACCCGACTTCCTCGATGACGGCCGTCAGCTGCCGATTCGGCTCCTTACGTCCAGTCAACTCATGCCACCAGAAGTGACCTTGAACAGATTGAACGCGATGGACGGCCCATCACCGTACCGCCAGAGCGTGTCCAGATGTTCACTGATTGCACATGCCTGCACTTCAGAGGAGGTCGATGCCTCATGGCCAACGCGTTCTTCGATCCGCGCCTGCACGAGCCGATCGGGGCCAGCATGCTCGTCATCGGTAGCCGCATCCTTGCTCAGCTCGCCAAGCGCGGAACCACGCCGACCGTCCTGGACGGAGTCCAGCACAACTTGTTCCTCTGCCCGGCCGTGATCGGCACGGACATACAGCGCGTTGTCGACGCCATCCTCAACCTGGCGACTGCGCATGGCGTTCTGTCAGAACACCGGCGGCCGACCCAGCTTCGCCATCCGCCACACCGTGCGCCACCGCATCGGTCGACGTGGCGGGCACGGCGAGCGCACGCCCTCGAAGAAGCCGGACCACCATGCCTTGAGACCGGACAGCGGCGGCCGACGGACCACCGTGTAGGCCGCCCAGGAGGTGAGGTAGACCGGCACCAGGATGGCGGGCAAGTGGCGCTTGGCCAGCCAGACCCGGTTGCGGGCCGTCAGCCGGTAGTAGGTGGCGTGCCGGGCCGGGTCGGTGCGGGGGTGCTGCAGCACCATGTCGGCGCGGTAGTCGATGCGCCAGCCCGCGTCCAGGGCGCGCCAGGCGAAGTCGGTCTCCTCGTGGGCGTAGAAGAACTCGGCGGGGAACATGCCGACCTGGTCGATGACGCTCATCCGGATGGCGTGGCCGCCGCCCAGGAAGGTGGTGACCTCCCCGGACAACAGAGGGTCCGACGCACCGAGGCGGGGAACGTGCCGGCGCTGGGTGAACCCGGTCTCGTCCGCGATGCGGAAAGACACGATCCCGAGCCCCGGGTCCCGCTCGAAGGCCTCCCGGACCAGTCGGAAGGTGTCGGTGCGGGGCAAGAGGCCGTCGTCGTCCAGGACGACCAGCACGTCCGTGCCGCCCAGCTCGCGCAGCCACTCGACACCGGCATTGCGGCCGCCGGGGATGCCGAGGTTCTCGGACAGCTCCACGGGGTCCACCCAGTCGGGCAGTTCGGGCAGTTTCACGCCCTGCCCGAGCACCACGGTCCGCACGCCGCTGCCGCCGCCGTCCTGGGCCCGCACCGAGTCCAACAGCGCCGCCAGCTCCGCAGGCCGGTCACCCATCGTCAGCACCACCACGCCCAGCGTGACGCCCATCGCACTCAACCCAACTGTGTGAGGAAACGTTAATGATCTCGCCGACACCGCGCCCCGGATACGCGCCGCTGCGCGTGCCGGCCGGGACGGGCCGGCTGCCGGGCCACCCTCCCACACCACCCGCTCCTGCTGATGCCCAAAAGCTCCTGATTCGCCCGTAGGAAGGCTGTCGGCTCCATCCGCGGCCGCCCGGGCCATGCTCCCGGTCCCCCTCTCCCCTTTGCGGGCAGGCGCCGTCCGGTCGCCCGGACAAGCCCAGCACGCAGTGCACTCCCTTCGCACGCCCCTCCGCCCCCTTGAGGTGCTCCCCCATGCTCTCGTCCCGCCGGCCCCGTGCGTTCGTCGCGCACCTCGACTCCTGCATCGAGTCCACGCCCCTGGCGCGCTACCTGCTCCGCGCGTACCTCTCCGGCCTGCCCTCCGGCGACCGCTACGCCGACACCGCCGAACTCCTCCTCGGCGAGCTGTTCGCCAACGCCGTCCAGCACTCCGACGCGCCGGACGACCGCCACATCGAGATCCGCTTCGCCCTGATCAACTCCCGCCTCCGGCTGGAGGTCCACGACGCCGGCAGCGGCCGTCCGTCCCTCCACACCCCCGCCCCCTCCGACGAGCGCGGACGCGGCCTGCTCCTCGTCAACGAACTCGCCGAACGCTGGGGCTGCACCCCGCGCCCCTGCGGCATCGGCAAGTTCACCTGGGCCCACATCGCCCCCGCCACCACCATCTGAAAGCCCGAACCCCCGTGCACCTCACGACCATCGCCCGGCACGCCCTCTCCCGTGGCCGCACCCCCGCCGACACCTACGCCCTCCTCGCCCGCCGCACCCGCAGGCCCCTCCCCTCCGCCCGCGCCGTCTGCCTCGCCCTCACCATCCCCCTCGCCGAGACCACCCGCCGCCTCAACGACTGCTACGACGCCCTCCTCGCCGACCACCACCCCGGCGAGGAAACCGACACCGGCGAACTCCTCGAAGCCATCGGCGTCTTCGACATCCCCAAAAGCCTCACCGACACCGAACTCACCATCGTCGACCACCTCCTCACCGCCATCGACGCCCACGGCAGCCTCCGCCCCGGCCACCACCACGGCCTCCACCGCTGGTTCACCACCGGCAACCTCACCACCGCCTACCTCTCCCTCACCACCACCCACCCCCACCCCCGCACCGGCAACCCCACCCGCTACTGGACCACCCTCACCACCGCCGGCGAACTCCTCACCACCACCCCCAACCCCGACACCCGCATCAAATACGCCCTCACCAACTGCCGCACCCAAGCCACCAAGCACCAGAAGTCGACCCCACCGACTTCCTACTCCTCGCCACCCGAGGCGACCGTCCGATGAGCCTTCCGCCCCCTCGGCGTCTCCGGCCTCCTGAGTCCCGCCTAGCCATGGCCAGAGCCCCTCCCGGGCCTGGCACCCCCTCCCCGCCGGGACGGGACGACCGCAACAACACGATCCGGACCACCACCAGGAGAAACCCATGACCCAGACGCCCACACCGTGGGGCATCAGCAGGATGGCGCCCTACCCGGCCACGGCCACGCTCCCGTCGTTCACGCCCGTGATCGACCCCGAGACGCAGATCGCCGTCATCGTGGACGAGACCGGCCGAACGGTCGAGTTGGGGAGCCACGGCACCAGCACCAGCGGTGTCACGCCCACCCACACGAGCCCCGGCGACGGGGCCAAGCCGGGCGGGGCCACCGACAGCGATGTGACCGAGTCCTACGACCAGGACCAGAGCAACGACTGATGGACCACCGAAGCAGGTCGGTGCTGGTACTGACCAACTCCTCCGATGTGACAGCGGATACGGTCCTGCGGGTGCTCGCCGAGCGCCGGGTACCGGTGGTCCGTCTCGATCCCGGCACCGACCTGCACGCGGGTGCCGCGCTGACCGCCACGTACCGTACGGGCGTTCAGCGAGGCACGCTCCGCACGTCGAGCCGGGAACTGGACCTCACGGCCGTGCGATCCGTCTGGGTGCGCAGGCCCTCGCCCTACGGCGGGCCGCCGGACCTTTCCGGCCAGGACCGCCGGTTCGCCGCCTCCCAGGCGTTCTGGGGGGCGGGTGGCATCCTGGCCTCACTTCCAGAGGCGCACTACGTGAACCACCCGTGGTCCAACCGGGCAGCGGAGTACAAGCCGGCTCAGCTCGCCACCGCCCAGCGCTGCGGATTCCGGGTGCCCGACACCCTGATCACCGACGACGACCACGAGGCACGGAGTTTCGTCACCGCCCAGGTCGCCGGCACGGTCTACAAGCCCCTGTGGAACACCCCGTACTCGGTCGACGGGCAGGCCCGGGCCGTCTGGGTGCACGAAGTCCGCGGCCAGGAGATCACCGACGCGGTGACGGCGTGCCCGCACCTGTTCCAGGCCAGGGTTCCCAAGGCGTTCGACACCCGGGTGACCGCCGTCGGAAACCGGCTCTTCGGCGCCCGCATCGACAGCCCGGACCTCGACTGGCGACACCGCCAGGACCGAATGCGTTGCAGCCCGATCGACGTCCCCGCCCCGGTTGCCGAGGCCATCGCCCGCTACCTCGCCGCCTTCCGACTGGTCTTCGGGGCATTCGACTTCGCCGTCACCACCGACGGCACGTGGTCCTTCCTGGAGTGCAACCCGAACGGGCAGTGGGCGTGGCAGCCGGACGAGACCACCCATCGGATCGCGCACGCGATCGCCGACCAACTGGAAAGAGGCCACCACGCATGACCACGTCCGCTATCCTGCGCGCCGCCCTGGTCGACCGGCTCACCGGGAACGGCACCCTCACCGACCCCGCGTGGATCGACGCCGCCACCGCCGTACCGCGCGAGCTGTTCGTCGGCAGCTACTTCGTCCCGATCGAGGGAAGCGCCCCGACCAGCTACCGGACCGTGCGCCACGGCGACCCCGGATACCTGGAGGGGGTCTACACCGACCAGACCCTCGTCACCCAACTCGACGGTCGCACATGCCCGGAGGAGACCGGGGAGCAGCCGGTCTCCGGGGCGCCCTCGTCGTCCTCGACGCTGCCCTCGCTCGTGCTGGACATGTGGCAGCGACTCGGCGCGGACGTCGGCCACCGGGTGCTCGAAGTCGGCACCGGGACCGGCTACTCGACCGCCCTCGGGGCTCACCGCCTCGGCGACGGGGCCGTCACCAGCATCGAGTACGACCCCCGGGTCGCCGAACGCGCGGCCACGGCCGTCGAGGCCGCCGGCTACGCCCCGCGCCTCGTCACCGGCGACGGTCTCGGCGGGGACCCGGACGGCGGCTCGTTCGACCGGCTGATCGCGACGTGCTCGGTCCGGTACCTGCCGATGGCCTGGCTCCGCCAGGTGACGCCGGGCGGCCGAATCCTGGTCACCCTCTCCGGGTGGGGCTACGCCAACGCCCTGGCACTGCTCGACGTGACCGGCCCGGGCGAGGCCACCGGCAGGTTCCTGCCCGGCTACACCAGCTTCATGATCGCCCGCCCGCACGACCGGCCGCCCCGTCCGGCCCTCGCCCTGCTCCCCGGCGAGGAGCGCGCGAGCCGCGTCGACCCCGCGAAGCTCGACACGTGGGCCGGAAGCTGGGTCGCGCAGCTCGCGGCCCCCTCGGCGGAACGGCTGGGGACGGGCGGTCAGCAGATCCTCTCGGACGTGGCCACCGGCTCGCAGGCCCGGACCATGCCCGACCCGGCAGGCGGCTGGACCGTCGTCCAGCGCGGACCGATCCGCCTGTGGGACCGGGTGGAGTCCGCCATCGAGGCATGGCAGAGCGCGGGCGAGCCGTCCCAGGACGCCTTCGGCATCACGGTCTCGGCAACCGGCCAACGCGTCTGGCTCGGCAGCCAGGACGGCCCGGGCTGGAACCTGCCGATCTGACCCTGCTCCCCTTCGGACGGGACGCAGCCTGCCGCCCCAACCCGTGCGCGGGTTGGGGCGGTCCGAGCCACCCGCTGTCACGGGGTGCGCCGCGACCCCTGGGCGGACGCGCTCTCGGCGAACACGGGGATGGGGGCGGCCGGCGGAACCGGTGCCCCGGCACCCGGCGCGGCACCAGGACGCCCGGCGGGCGCCGCCGGCCGCAGGAGGACGGCGCAGGCGAGGGCCGCCAGCAGGGCGAGCGAGGCCGACACGACCAGGCAGAGCTGGAGGCCGTCGAGGAAGGAGCCGCCGAGCGCGCTCAGGGCCGGCTTGGTGGCGGGGCCCAGGTCGAGCCCGGCCACGGCGCCGAGGCCCTGCTCCCGGGCGACGGCGAGGACGTGGCCGCCGGTCTCCGTGGGCACGCCGGCGTCGGCGAGCCGGTCGGGCAGGGCGTCGAGGGCGCGGGTGGTCAGCAGGGTGCCGAGCACGGCGGGGCCGAGGGCGCCGCCGAGCTGGCGGAAGGCGTTGTTGCCCGCCGCGGCCATGCCGGCCAGGTGGTGCGGTACGGAGGAGACCGCGGAGGCCGTCATCGGGGTGAGGACGGCGCCGATGCCGAGGCCGAGCAGGACCAGGCGCCAGGCGAGCGAGCCGTAGGAGGTGCCCGCGTCGACGCCGGTCAGCGACAGCAGCGAGCCCGCCATCACCACCAGACCGGTGGTGATCATGACCCGGGCGGACACCCGGTGCATCAGCCGTCCGACGGGGATGCCCGCGACCAGGGACGTCCCGGAGACCAGGACCATCCGCAGTCCGGCCTCCCACGTGCTCAGGTGCTGCACCAGGCCGAAGTACAGGCTCAGGACGAAGAAGAAGCCGATCAGCCCCAGGAAGCTGATCATGGCGACCAGCGACGTGGCGGCGAAGGCGGGGCTGCGGAACAGGGCCAGGTCGAGCATCGGGCTGCTGCTGCGGCGCTCCACCACGACGAACGCGACCGCGCTCACGGCGCCGATCACCAGGGCCGCCACCACGGAGGGCGTACCGAAGCCGTCGGCGCCGCCCTCGATCACGCCAAAGACGACGGCGGTGACCGTGACGGCCGCGCTGATCTGCCCGGGCCAGTCGAGCCGCCGGCCGTGCGGCGCCCGGGAGTCGGGCAGCAGGAAGGCCGCGACGACCAGCACGACCAGGGACACCGGGATCGGCAGGAGGAAGATCCAGCGCACCGCGACGTGCTGCTGCAGCAGCCCGGCGATCAGCGGGCCCAGGGCCAGCGAGGCCAGCATGGACATCGCCCACAGGCCGATGAACCTCCCGCGCTCCCGGTGGTCGGGGACGGCGTGGCTGATCAGGGCCAGCGTGGTGGGCAGCAGGGCCGCCGCACCCAGTCCGGAGGCCGCCTGCCCGACCCACAGCCACTGCACCGAGTCCGCGCTCAGCGAGACGGCCGCGCCCAGGGCGCAGAAGGCCATGCCCGCCTGGAACACCCGCTTGCGGCCGTGGACGTCGCCCCACACCCCGGTGGTCAGGATCAGCGCGGCCATCGGCAGGACGAACGCGTCCGAGACCCAGGACAGTTGGGAGGTCGAGGCGCCCAACGCCCGCTGGAGCGCCGGCAGGCTCACGGACACGGTGGTCACGGGAAGGTAGGCGACGAAGACGCCCAGACAGGCCATGACGAGCGTGACGCCTCGTCCGGCCACGGGGCGCTGCACCGTTGCGGAGTTCACGGGGTGGTTCCTTCGACTGCGGGATGCCGCGCGGGCACCGGTTGCTGGGGGCACGGGAAAGCTTCGGCCCCACGGGCGAGGAATCCCCAAGCGATCCCGGAGGGCGTGCCAGAACCTCCATTCCACTTCGCCCCTGTGTCAGGATTCCTCCGTGCCTGACGATCTGGACCGCAAAATCATCCACGGGCTCTACGTCGCCCCCCGGGTCTCGTTCCGCCGCCTCGGCGAGGTCGTGGGGGTGTCCGAACAGACCGTGGCCCGCCGCTACAACGCGCTGCGGCGCGGCGGGATCCTGCGCGTCGTCGGGCAGCGGAGCCCGTCCGCCCACGGGCGGGCGGAGTGGGTCGCGCGGCTGCGCTGCCGCCCGGAGGCCGTGGGGCCCGTCGCCGACTCCCTCGCCCGCAGGCCCGAGGTCGGCTACGCCAGCATCGCCTCCGGCGGGTCGGAGATCATCTGCACCATCCGCTCGGCCGCCGGCACCGGGCGCGACGACGTCCTGCTGCGCCAGCTCCCGCGCGCCGCCTCGGTCCTCGACATGAGCGTCGACCTCCTCCTCCACGCGTTCGGCGCCCCGGACGCGGTCGGCTGGGCCGGCGGGGAGCGCGCCCTGACCGACGAGCAGGTGCGACGGCTGACGGCGGAGCGCCCCGTGGCCGCCGGGCCGCCGCTCGCCCAGGCCGACGAGGACCTCCCGCTCTTCGAGGCCCTGGCGGAGGACGGCCGCGCCTCCCACACCCGCCTGGCGGAGGTCACCGGCTGGTCCACGCCCCGGGTCGCCCGCCGGCTGGAGGCCCTGGAGGCCTCCGGCTCCCTCGCCTACGGCATCGACATCCTGCCCGAACGCCTCGGCTACGAGCTCAACGCCGTCCTCTGGCTCCAGGTCGACCTGCCCGCACTCGACCGGGTCGGCGAGGAGCTGGGCCGGCACGACGAATGCGCCTTCGTCGCGGCGACCAGCGGCAGGCACAACCTCATGGCCGTCGTCATCTGCCGGGACACCCCCGACTTCTACCGCTACCTCAGCGGCCGCCTGGCCCGTATCGAGGGCATCCGGGGCTACGAGATCAGCATCCGCGTCCGCCGCCTCAAGCAGTCCGTGTCCCTGATCCACCACGGACGGCTGATCCACCCCCCGCTGGGCTGACGCGGGCGCACCGGAGAACGGGCCCGGACGCCTCGCGCGCCCGGGCCCGCCCGAAGGCCGCCCGTCAGTGCGCGGCGGCCTCCCAGTTCGGGCCGACGCCGACGGAGACGTCCAGCGGGGCGCGCAGCGGGTAGGCGCCCGCCATCTGCTCGCGGACGACGGCCTCGACCCGCTCGCGCTCGCCGGGGGCCAGCTCCAGCACGATTTCGTCGTGGACCTGGAGCAGCATCCGGGAGGTGAGGCCGGCCGCCCGCAGCGCCTCGTCGACCCGGAGCATGGCGATCTTGACGATGTCGGCGGCCGAGCCCTGGATCGGGGCGTTGAGGGCCATCCGCTCGGCCATCTCGCGGCGCTGGCGGTTGTCGCTGTTGAGGTCCGGCAGGTAGCGGCGGCGGCCGAGGAGGGTCTCGGTGTAGCCGGTGGCCCGGGCCTCGTCGACGACCCGGCGCAGGTAGTCCCGGACGCCGCCGAAGCGCTCGAAGTAGGTGTCCATCAGGCCCTGGGCCTCGGCCGGCTTGATGCCGAGCTGCTGCGAGAGCCCGTACGCGGACAGCCCGTACGCCAGGCCGTAGGACATCGCCTTGATCTTGCGGCGCATCTCGGCGTCCACCGCCGTGCCGGGCACCTCGAAGACCTGGGAGGCGACGGTGGTGTGCAGGTCCTCGCCGGAGGCGAAGGCCTCCAGCAGCGCCTCGTCCTCGGACAGGTGCGCCATGATCCGCAGTTCGATCTGCGAGTAGTCGGCGGTGAGCAGCGACTCGTAGCCCTCGCCGACGATGAAGGCGCGGCGGATCGCCCGGCCCTCCTCGGTACGGACCGGGATGTTCTGCAGGTTCGGGTCCTGCGAGGAGAGCCGGCCGGTGGCGGCGACCATCTGGTTGAAGGTGGTGTGGATCCGGCCCTTGGGCGAGACGGTCTTGAGCAGGCCCTCGACGGTGGTGCGCAGCTTGGCCTGGTCGCGGTGGCGCAGCAGGATGACCGGCAGTTCGTTGTCGGTCTGGGTGGCCAGCCAGGTGAGCGCGTCGGCGTCGGTGGTGTAGCCGGTCTTGATCTTCTTGGTCTTGGGGAGCGCGAGCTCGCCGAAGAGGATCTCCTGGAGCTGCTTGGGCGAGCCGAGGTTGAACTCGCGGCCGGCGGCGGCGTGCGCCTCCTCCACCACGCGCTGGATCTCGGCGGCGAACTGCGCCTCCAGCCGGGTGAGCCAGTCGCGGTCGGCGGCGATGCCGTAGCGCTCCATGCGGGCGAGCAGGGCCGCGATGGGCAGTTCCATGTCGCGCGTCAGCTCGACGGCGCCGACCTCGGCGAGGCGGGTGTCGAAGAGCGCGGCGAGGTCGAGCACGGCGCGGGCCTGGAGCATCAGCGACCGGGCGGCGGCCGTCTCGTCCTCCTCCGGTGCGTCGAAGGAGAGTTGGCCGCTCTCGGTGGCGGGGGCCGGGGTGAGCGAGCGGCCCAGGTACTCCTCGGCGAGCACCTCCAGGGTGAAGGTGCGGCGGCCGGGCTTGATCAGGTAGGCGGCGAGCGCGGTGTCGGCGACGACGCCGTCGATCGTCCAGCCGCGCTCGGCGAAGGCGCGCATGACCTGCTTGGCGATGTGCAGGGCCTTGGGGGCGGTGGCGTCGGCGAGCCAGCCGGCGAAGGCCCGCTCGTCCTCCTCGGCGAGCAGCGCCGGGTCGAACCAGGCGGCCGTCTCCCCGGCGGCGAGGGCGACTTCGGTGACCTCGCCGGTGCCGAGCGCCCACTGGTAGACGGCGGCGAGGGCGACGGTGGTCTTGCCGTCGGAGGCGTGCTCGGCCAGCCAGGCGGCCAGGGTGCCCGGGTCGGTGAGGAGTTCGCCGTCCACCTCGACGCCGGGGGCGAGTTCGGCCTCGGCGGTGTCCGATCCGGTGGACGGGTCGATGCCGAAGACGCGGTCGCGGAAGTTGGCGTTGCGGAACTCCAGCGACTCCATCAGGGTGCCGACGGCGTCCTTGTCGAACGGCTTGCGGTCCAGGTCGGCGACGCCGAGCGGGAGTTCGACGTCGCGGACCAGCTCGGTGAGCACCCGGTTGCGCTTGACCGAGTCGAGGTGGTCGCGCAGCTTCTCGCCGATCTTGCCCTTGACCTCGTCGGCGCGGGCGACCAGTTCGTCGAAGGAGCCGAACTGGTTGACCCACTTGGCGGCCGTCTTCTCGCCGACGCCGGGGATGCCGGGCAGGTTGTCGGACGGGTCGCCGCGCAGGGCGGCGAGGTCCGGGTACTGGCGCGGGGTGACGCCGTACTTCTCGGCGACCTTCTCCGGGGTGTAGCGGGTGAGCTCGGAGACGCCCTTGGTCGGGTAGAGCACGGTGACGTGGTCGGTGACCAGCTGGAGCGAGTCGCGGTCGCCGGTGACGATGTCGACGTCGTAGCCGGCCGCCTCGGCGGCGGTGGCCAGGGTGGCGATGATGTCGTCGGCCTCGAAGCCCTCGGCCGTGAGCCGGGGGACGTGCATAGCGTCGAGCAGTTCGCCGATCAGGCCGACCTGGCTCTTGAACTCGTCCGGCGTCTTGGCGCGGTTGGCCTTGTAGTCGGGGAACTCGACGGAGCGGAACGTCTGCCGGGAGAGGTCGAAGGCGACGGCGAGGTGGGTGGGCTGCTCGTCCCGGACGGTGTTGGCGAGCATCGAGGCGAAGCCGTAGACCGCGTTGGTGGGCTGGCCGGTGGAGGTGTTGAAGTTCTCCACGGGCAGGGCGTAGAAGGCCCGGTAGGCCATCGAGTGCCCGTCGAGCAGCATCAGCCGGGGCCGCGGGCCGGCCCCGCCGCCACCCGTCGCGCCCTTGTCCGTACTCTGCGTAGCCACGTCAACGTCCGTTCCTGCCGATTCCACTACCGGCCACCGATCCTATGGCCCGGCACCGACAAAAAGGACGCCGCGCCGGTCCGGCCACCGCTGCTACCTATGAGTAGGACGGTCGTACGATCACAGGCGGCACACCCCCGAGCGGCAGGAGTTCCCCCATGACCGACGCGGTCCCCGACACCGCCCCCGAGACCGTCCCCGGCACCGCGCCCGACGCCATGCCCGACGCCGCGCCCGTCCTGAACGTCCCGCAGGACGTGCTGGACCACTTCGCCAAGCTCGGCGTGAACGCGCGGACCTTCTCCGGCGGCCACCTCGGCGAGAAGCTCGGCATCCGGATCGTCGAGGCCTCCGGCGACCGCGTGGTCGGCACCATGCCGGTGGAGGGCAACCAGCAGCCGTACGGGCTGCTGCACGGCGGCGCGTCGGCGGCGCTGGCCGAGACCCTGGGCTCGATCGGGGCGATGCTGCACGCCGGTCCCGGCCGCTACGCGGTCGGCGTGGACCTCAACGCCACCCACCACCGCTCGGCCACCTCCGGACTGGTGACCGGGGTGGCGACGGCCGTGTTCAAGGGCCGCACCGCCGCCACCTACGAGATCGCGATCACCGACGACACCGGCCGGCGGATCACCAGCTGCCGGCTGACCTGCATGCTGCGCGACCTCTGACCGAACGCCGAGGTATGACAACGTCCGCACAGCGGACCGCAGTTCACTCCGGACGACATCAAGTCCCTTTTCCGCCCCCTTGTTTGACCTTCCGCCACCCTGGGCAGGCGTTGGTCTGGACAAGGGGGCGTTCACATGTCCGAGCGCGGTCGGCACACATCCCGCGCTCATAACGCTGCGTAACAAGTAGGAAATCCGATCAATTGCCGGTTCCGAGGCCTTCGGGCACCCCGGGACCACTCGGCCGCGCCCTCGTTGTCCGCAATACGGACGCTCAAGGCCGGAAGCAGGGCATCGGACGCAAGCGTCCGATAATCGGTACTGCCAGCTGCAACCCCCATTTCTGGGCCTTACATCGCCCTACCAGCGCGTAAACGCCCGCCATCTCGGGATCGATCGAACCGGAACGACCACATGGTGAGACAAATGCTCCGTGTGCTCATAACAAGAGAATCACAGCCTGCGCCCAGTACTGCCCGAGTCGCCCAAGGGCATCTAGAGTCACGGCCAGTCACCGCGCCATTCGATTGGGCCAGGCCCTCCGCGCACTCCGGCTCCCGCCACTCCGGCGCGGGCGCCTCCTGAACCGAAGGGGACCCTCGTGCGTCACCGTTCAGCAGTTGTCGTGAGCATTGCCGTTATCGGCGCCCTCAGCCTCAGCGCCTGCGGCTCCCGCGGAGAGAAGAAGGCCGACGGCGGCAACTCCAACTCCGGCTCCACCACCGTCGTCATCGGCGTCGACTCCCCGCTCACCGGCGACCTCTCCGCCCTCGGCCTCGGCATCCGCAACTCCGCCGACCTCGCGATCAAGAAGGCCAACGAGACCAACGAGGTCCCCGGCGTCAAGTTCGAGATCAAGGCCCTCGACGACACCGGCAAGCCCGCCCCCGGCCAGCAGAACGCCACCCAGCTGGTCGGCGACTCCAAGGTCCTCGGCGTGGTCGGCCCGCTCAACTCCAGTGTGTCGCAGTCGATGCAGCAGATCTTCGACGACGCCGGCCTGGTCCAGGTCTCCCCCGCCAACACCGGCGTCGCCCTCAGCCAGGGCGAGAAGTGGGCCAGCGGCGAGAAGAAGCGCCCGTTCACGTCCTACTTCCGCACCGCCACCACCGACGCCGTCCAGGGCCCGTTCGCCGCCCAGTTCCTCTACAACGACGCCAAGAAGACCAAGGTCTTCCTGATCGACGACCAGAAGACCTACGGCGCGGGCCTGGCCGGCACCTTCAAGGGCGAGTTCACCAAGCTCGGCGGCCAACTGGTCGGCGAGGAGCACGTCAACCCCGACGACCGCGACTTCGCCGCCATCGTCACCAAGGTCAAGAGCTCCGGCGCCGAAGCCGTCTACTACGGCGGCGAGTACCCCGCGGCCGGCCCGCTCTCCCTCCAGCTCAAGGAGGCCAACGTCAACATCCCGCTGATGGGCGGCGACGGCATCCAGAGCGGCGACTTCATCAAGCTCAACCCCAAGAGCCAGGGCGACTTCGCCACCGCCGTCGGCCTGCCGGTCGAAAGCCTCGACACCGCCAAGAAGTTCATCGCCGACTACAAGGCGGCCGGCTACAAGGACGCCTACGAGACCTACGGCGGCTACTCCTACGACAGCGCCTGGGCCATCATCCAGGGCGTCAAGCAGGCCGTGAAGGACAACAACGGCAAGGTCCCCGACCGCAAGGCCGTCCGCGACGCCGTCCAGAAGGTCAGCTTCGCCGGCGTGACCGGCACCGTCTCCTTCGACGAGTTCGGCGACACCACCAACAAGCAGCTCACCGTCTACACCGTCAAGGACGGCAAGTGGGCCGTGGAGAAGTCCGGCACCTTCAAGGGCTGACCCAGGCGCCGGCCGCCGACTCGCACGACTGGCGTCCAGTCACTATCCGCACCACCAGCGCCACTTCACCACCACCACACGCGCGGGGGCGCCACGAGTGCCCCCGCGCGCACCCACATCCACCACCCACGCGGACACCCCCGAACGCACTACGGAGGCCCAGCGGTGCACGACCTACCGCAGCAGCTGGCCAACGGCCTGATCCTCGGAGCCCTCTACGGGCTCGTCGCGATCGGCTACACGATGGTCTACGGCATCGTCCAGCTCATCAACTTCGCCCACGGCGAGATCGTCATGGTCGGCGGCTTCGGCGCCCTGACCGCCTACCTCGCCCTCCCCGGCGGCACCACCCTGTGGCTGGCCCTGCCGCTCATGCTGATCGCCGGCATCCTGGTCTCCACCCTCACCGCCGTCGCCGCCGAGCGCTTCGCCTACCGCCCCCTGCGCAACGCCCCACGGCTCGCCCCGCTGATCACCGCGATCGGGCTGTCCATCCTGCTCCAGCAGCTCGTCTTCTCCTTCTACCCGGACGCCAAGAAGGCCCGGGTCTTCCCCAAGCTCCCCGGCGACCCGTTCAGCCTCGGCTCCGTCACCATCCAGCGCAGCGACCTCTTCCTGATCATCGCCGCGCCGCTGTGCATGCTCGCCCTCGGCTGGTTCGTCACCCGCACCCGCTCCGGGCGCGCCATGCAGGCCACCAGCCAGGACCCGGACACCGCCAAGCTGATGGGCATCGACACCGACCGCATCATCGTCATGGCCTTCGCCATCGGCGCCGCGTTCGCCGCCGTCGCCGCCGTCGCGTACGGGCTGCGCAGCGGCCAGGTCGACTTCCGGATGGGCTTCATCCTCGGCCTCAAGGCCTTCACCGCCGCCGTCCTCGGCGGCATCGGCAACATCTACGGCGCCATGCTCGGCGGCCTCGCCCTCGGCCTCGCCGAAGCCCTCGCCACCGGCTACATCCAGCACCTGCCCGGCATGCACCTCTTCGGGGGCGGCGCCTGGAAGGACGTCTGGGCCTTCGTTCTCCTCATCCTCGTCCTCCTGATCCGGCCCCAGGGCCTGCTCGGCGAGCGCGTCGCGGACAGGGCGTGACCACCATGACCACCACCCACACCGAGACGACCCCGGTCATCCCGCTGCCGGCCCGCACCGCCGCCGCCGTCACCGGACTCGGCGCCCTCGCCACCGCCGCCTCCGCCGCCATGTCCTGGACCTGGACCTCCGACTTCCCCGGCGACCTCACCTACTACGGCTCCCCGGCCGGCCTCCAGTGGCTCGCCCTCGCCGCCGGCCTGCTCACCCTGGTCCTGCTGCTCGCCGCCCAGGGCGTCCCCGGCCTGCGCTGGGCCGCCCCCACCCGCAGCAACAACGCCGTCCTGTACGCCGCCACCGGCGCCCTCACCGTCGCCGTCTACGCGGTCGCCGCCATCTCCTCCGAGCTCGGCGGACTCGCCAACCTCGAACCCGGCGGCTGGGTGCTCGCCGCGGGCGGCCTGCTCGCCGTCCTCGGCGCCCTCGGCCTGCCCCTCGACCGCCGCACCGCCGTCCCGCTGCGGATCCTCGACAAGCGTCTCTTCCTGCTCGTCCCGGTCGCCCCCGCCGCCTGGTTCGGCGCCCACGCCATCCCCGGCGACCAGCCGGTGGCCCCGGTCATGACCGCCCTGTCCGGCGGCCTCGCCATCGCGGCCGGCGTCGTCCTGCTGCTCCAGCTCGGCCACCTCGCCAACAGCGCGCTGCGGCTGGGCCGGATCGACCGCCCGCTGGCCGCGCCGCGGGCCCTCCCCTCCTGGGTCGAGGTGCTGCTGATCGTCCTCGCCTTCGGGACCGGACTGTTCGCGATCACCTTCGGCATCGACACCGAGTACGGCGAACTCTTCACCGGCTACCTGCTGTTCGTCGCCCTCGCCGTCCC
Organism: Kitasatospora sp. NPDC057512; assembly: GCF_042802135.1. NCBI lineage: Bacteria > Bacillati > Actinomycetota > Actinomycetes > Kitasatosporales > Streptomycetaceae > Kitasatospora > Kitasatospora sp. NPDC057512. The sequence continues at coordinate 2,773 of NZ_JBHVET010000021.1, read as the reverse complement.
CGCCCTGACCAGGTCCGGCCTGCTCGCCCGGCTGCGCGCGCTGACCGTCAAGCACCGCCCGGTCACCACCGGCGCCGCCTTCGCCGCCGCCGCCGGCTTCCCGTTCACCCAGACCAGCGACCAGTACACCTCGGTCGCCACCAACATCCTGATCTTCGCCACCGTCGCCCTCGGCCTCAACATCGTCGTCGGCCTGGCCGGCCTGCTCGACCTCGGGTACGTCGCCTTCCTCGGCGTCGGCGCCTACGCCGCCGCCCTGGTCTCCGGCTCCCCCGCCTCGCCCATCCACGTCCAGTTCCCGTTCTGGGCCGCGATGCTCACCGGCGCCGTCGTCTCGATGGTCTTCGGCGTCCTGATCGGCGCCCCCACCCTGCGGCTGCGCGGCGACTACCTCGCCATCGTCACCCTCGGGTTCGGCGAGATCTTCCGCATCACCATGCTCAACCTCAACGGCACCACCGGCCCCAAGGTCACCAACGGCTCCAACGGCATCCCCCGCATCCCGGACCTGCAGATCCTCGGCTTCGACCTCGGCAAGCCGCACACCGTGGCCGGCGTCGAACTCGGCCGCTTCTCCAACTACTACCTGCTGATGCTGCTGGTCACCGCCCTGGTCGTGCTGGTCTTCGCCCGGGTCGGCAACTCCCGCATCGGCCGCGCCTGGGTCGCCATCCGCGAGGACGAGACCGCCGCCGAGGCCATGGGCATCAACGGCTTCCGACTCAAGCTGCTCGCCTTCGCCCTCGGCGCCCTGCTGGCCGGCCTGGCCGGCACCGTCCAGGCCCACGTCAGCTACACCGTCACCCCCGACCAGTACACCTTCGCCGAGGCCCTCCCGCCGAACTCCGCCTTCCTGCTCGCCGCAGTCATCCTCGGCGGCATGGGCACCATCAGCGGCCCGCTGGCCGGCGCCACGCTGCTCTTCCTCATCCCGAAGAAGCTCGAATTCCTCGCCGACTACCAGCTCCTCGCCTTCGGCGCCGCCCTCATCGTCCTGATGCGGGTCCGCCCCGAGGGCCTCATCCCCAACCGGCGCCGCCAGCTGGAGTTCCACGAGGCCGACGTCCCGGCCCAGGCCGCCGGCGAGCCGACCGCACTCACCAAGTCAGGGGCGTGACCGACCCGATGACCACCACCACCGCCGCACCCCTGCTCGAAGTCACCGGCGTCACCATGCGCTTCGGCGGCCTCACTGCGGTCAACGACGTCTCCCTGACCGTCGGCGAGGGCGAGATCATCGGTCTGATCGGCCCCAACGGCGCCGGCAAGACCACCTTCTTCAACTGCCTCACCGGCCTGTACGTCCCCACCGAGGGCGCCGTCCGCTACCGCGACACCCTGCTGCCGCCCAAGCCCCACCTGGTCACCCAGGCCGGCATCGCCCGCACCTTCCAGAACATCCGGCTGTTCGCCAACATGACCGTCCTGGAGAACGTCCTGGTCGGCCGGCACACCCGCACCAAGGAGGGCATCTTCTCCGCCATCCTGCGCGGCCCCGGCTACCACCGCGCCGAGGCCGAGAGCCGCGAGAAGGCCATGGAACTCCTGATGTTCACCGGCCTCGCCGAGAAGGCCGACCACCTCGCCCGCAACCTCCCGTACGGCGAACAGCGCAAGCTGGAGATCGCCCGCGCCCTCGCCTCCGAACCCGGCCTGCTGCTGCTCGACGAACCCACCGCCGGCATGAACCCCCAGGAGACCCGGGCCGCCGAGGAACTCGTCTTCGCGATCCGCGACAAGGGGATCTCCGTCCTCGTCATCGAGCACGACATGCGCTTCATCTTCAACCTCTGCGACCGCACCGCGGTGCTCGTCCAGGGCCAGAAGATCGTCGAGGGCGACCGCGAGACCGTCCAGAACGACGAGCGCGTCATCACCGCCTACCTGGGCGCCCCGCTCGAAGGCACCACCCCGGCTGTTCCGGAGAACGTTACGGAGACCGACCAGTGACCGCACTCCTCGAGGTCGAGGACCTCCGCGTCGCCTACGGCAAGATCGAAGCCGTCAAGGGCATCAGCTTCACCGTCGAACAGGGCGAGGTCACCACCCTCATCGGCACCAACGGCGCCGGCAAGACCACCACCCTGCGCACCCTGTCCGGCCTGCTCAAGCCCACCGCCGGACGCATCACCTTCGACGGCCGGGACCTCTCGGCCGTCCCCGCCCACAGGATCGTCGCCCTCGGCCTCGCCCACTCCCCCGAGGGACGGCACATCTTCCCCCGGATGACCATCGAGGAGAACCTCCTCCTCGGCGCCTTCCTGCGCACCGACGCGGCCGGCATCACCGCGGACGTCGAACGGGCCTACGGCCTGTTCCCGATCCTCGGCGAACGCCGCCGCCAGGCCGCCGGAACGCTCTCCGGCGGCGAGCAGCAGATGCTCGCGATGGGGCGGGCCCTGATGTCCCGGCCCAAGCTGCTCATGCTGGACGAGCCCTCCATGGGGCTCTCCCCGCTGATGATGCAGAAGATCATGTCCACCATCGTGGAACTGAAGTCCTCCGGTACGACCATCCTCCTGGTCGAGCAGAACGCCCAGGCGGCCCTCTCCCTCTCCGACCGCGGCTACGTCATGGAGACCGGCCGCGTCGTCCTCTCCGGGACGGGCGCCGACCTCCTGCACGACGAGTCCGTCCGGAAGGCCTACCTCGGCGAGGACTGAGCCCGTACGCACGCGGAAGGGCCCGGCAGAAACGTTCTTCTGCCGGGCCCTTCCCGTACCGCTTACTCGGGCTTGGCCTCTTCCGCCTTCTTGCGGTCCTGGGCCTCGCC